>JAITMT010000388.1 GCA_031277235.1 Tannerella sp. | reverse complement strand
CACGTGCCTTAAAAGATACGTCATTCCCTTGAATATCAACCGTTTCCTGCTGTCGTAAAATCGTTGCTGTCGCCTTGAATGCTACGCGAAAATAAATGTCCTGTCCGTTGGAGATACCGCCCTGAATACCGCCCGAATGGTTGGTGTGGGTCGCAATCCGACCATTATCGTTGAAAAATTCGTCATTATGATCCGAGCCTTTGAAAAGCGGCGCATCGAAACCGTCGCCGAAATCGAAACCTTTTACCGCATTGATACTGAGCATTGCCGATGCCAGCGCCGACTGCAATTTACCGTAAACCGGCTCCCCTACCCCCGCGGGCACGCCTTTTATCACGCAGGTTACAACGCCCCCGACACTGTCGCCCTCGCTCCTGACCTGATTGATTAAATCTGTCATTTCGAGGGCTTTGGCGAGGTCGGGACAACGCACGTCGTTCGTTTCCGTTTGCGATAAATCGTATTCCAAATACGTTTTTTCCAGACGAATATTTCCAATTTGTGATGTATATGCCTGAATTGTAATATCTTTCTCTCTCAAAACCAACTTTGCAACGGCGCCCGCCACAACTCTTACTGCCGTTTCGCGCGCCGAACTGCGCCCGCCGCCGCGATGGTCGCGAATACCATATTTTGAATAATAGGTGAAATCAGCGTGAGACGGTCGGAAAAGATTCATTAAATCCTCATAATCAGACGAATGTTGATGTTCGTTGCGAATGATAAAACCAATGGGCGTTCCGGTCGTTTTACCCTCGAAAATACCTGACAGAAACTCGACCTTGTCCGATTCCTTGCGGGGAGTCGTAAGGCGGGACTGTCCCGGTCGGCGGCGGTTGAGTTCGCTCTGAATAAAGTCGAAATCAAGCACAACGCCGGTAGGACAGCCGTCAATCACACCTCCAATCGCCACGCCGTGCGATTCTCCAAACGAAGTCAGTCTGAAAATATCTCCAAAAGTATTCACCTTTAATCAATTACAGACTATATCAATGACATCCGCAGCCGCCTCCGCAACCGCCGCAATCATCATCGCAGCCGCCGTGCGACGCCTGATTCAATGCGTAAAGTTCTTCTTCGTCCGGCTCGTGAACATCCAGCACTTCACCCTCGAAATGTAGCGTTTCGCCCGCCAGCGGATGATTAAAATCCATCATGACCAAATTATCCTTGACATACAGCACCGAACCCATCATACGCGCACCGTCGGAGTCCAGCATCGGCAAGGTAGCGCCCTCTTTGACGTATTCGCTGTCGAATTTTCCATCCACTTCAAACACTTTTTTCGGGATTTCCACGACAAAATCCTCCCGATATTCGCCGTAAGCGTCTTCGGGAGCAACGGAAAAACTGAATTTTCCGCCCTGTTCCAATTCCTTCAAATGTTCTTCAAAAGCCGGCAACATGCCGCCCGTGCCAAAAATGAATTTCAACGGACGTTCCGTTGTGGCGCGTTCCATCAATTCGCGTTCTGCGCCCTCTCCCACGTTCAGGTCATAAGTGACCGAAACAGATTTGTTTTTAGATATTCTCATTTTTCTATATTTTTATTATTATGGAGCCACAAAGGTAAGCAATATATTGAACTTTTAAATATTCCGCGCGGATTTTATACATTTTATGAATATGTTGGATTGTTCTTTTCCGAAAAATCGCATGTGGCATGAGAATATTTATGAAAATATAATTAAGATATAAAGCACTGAAAATCAACGCTTAAAGATAGAAATAATATTCCCGGAAAACCACGAAAACATTTTCCTCGTCCGTTCTACCATTTATCCGTTCACCCTATCTCTCAACTGCAAAAGCGCTTTTTCAAGATAGACACGGGCACAGCCGACATTAATCCGCATAAAACCTTCGCCTTCCACACCAAAAATCGAGCCGTCGTTCAAGGCAAGATGTGCCTGATTTACAAACAAATCCACCAAATCTTTCTGTGACAATCCCAATTCCCTGCAATCCAGCCAAATCAGAAACGAGGCTTGCGGAATATACGCCTTGATGGACGGGATATGGGTTTTCAGGAAATCATCTGTAAACTTCACATTATCCATCACATAATCAATCATTTGCCTGCGCCATTCATCACCGTGATTGTAGGCGGCGGCAGTCGCGATGTAGGAAAAGAGAGAACCCTCATTAAACTCGCCCGCCCGCATAAAAGTATAAAACCGTTTTCTGATTTTCGGGTCGGGAATAATGCAATAGGAAGCAATAATACCGGCAATATTGAACGTTTTGCTCGGCGCCATAAACGTGATGCTGCACGCAGCCGCCTCGTCGGAAACCGTCGGGAATGGATGATGAACATGCTGGGGATAAACCATTTCCGCATGAATTTCGTCGGAAATCACCAGAATATTGTGCCGGTTGCAAATCGCCGCCAACTGCTGTAAATCGGCTTTATCCCAGACAACTCCGGCAGGATTGTGCGGACTGGAGAGAATCAAAATCTTGCATTTTTCGTCAATAATGGATTCAAGTTGATCGAAATCCATTTGATACGAGCCGTTTACGAGTTTCAACGGATTGTAAACGACTTCACGGTTCATGTGTTCGGGAACCAAGCGAAACGGATGATACACAGGAGGTTGAATAATAATTTTATCCCCCGGTTTCGTAAAGCATTCCAGCGTATAGGCAATTCCCCGCACAATACCGGGAATGTAACTCAGCCATTCGCGCCGGATTTCCCAGCCGTGAAGCCCTTTTACCCAATTCATAATACTGTCGTAATAGTCGTCCGAAAGGTAAGTATAACCAAAAACAGGGTGCTCACAACGCTGTTTCAAAGCATTTACAATGAAATCGGGCGTGCGAAAATCCATATCCGCAACCCAAAGCGACATCAGATCGTCACGACCGTAATATTTCTCCAACATGTCGAATTTCTGACAATCAGTACCCTTTCTATCAATCAGTTCGTCAAAATTATATTGCATCATTTTTCGTTTTTTTGAACTGCAAAGGTACAAAAATTATCGGAAATGTCCCGTCCGGGATAAAATCTTGCAGGACAACCGCATCAAAATAGGGTGAAAATGTTGCAGACAAACTGCAATAATGTGCCGTCAGGCACAAAATATGGGTAGAAAAACGAATTCTCCGTCAGCTACGCGCCGTAGGTACGTGATTTTCAATCAAGTTACTGAGAATCACGTACCTACGGCACGTTTGATATGGAATAATACCGGTTTTCTACCAATATCCAATCCCTAACGGGATTAGAACTTAACAACTCCGCTTCGAGAGGGACAATTCTACGCTTTCAAGGAGAAAATATAGAGACGGCTTTCTTGAAGATAGCAATACGTATTTCCATAAATATCAACAGGTTGTAAATTGGAAATATAGCCTGTTCCAAAAAAATTATCCTTAAAGCCGTCGCTCAGATTGTACGCCGTATGGTTTCTGTCGTCGTAGCAAAACGTAAAGCCGTTGTTGGACAGAAAAAACCGTTCTCCCCTGCGTACCTGATAGATACAACCATTTCCGAAAATTTCGCCCGCATGCAAAGAAGGAATTTTTTCCTGCTGCAAAATATGAAGCGTATCTTTGAGCAAAAAATCCATACTGTGCGGCGAAGTGTAGGCGTACAAACCATCCTTGCCCGCCAACAATTCGTCCACGTAACCGCTGTTCAGCAGTTCTTTCCTGCCGACGTCAGCCGTATGCAGTCTACTTTGGAACACGATATTCATCTGTTCATCCATCTGATACATAGCATTTTCCACCTGATAAACATCGTCATTGCGTTTCACGTGCGTCTCGGCGGTCGCCCAAAAATAGCCGTCATGAAACTCCAACGCGCTGATTCTGTGCCATCTATGTGGAAACGGCATCTCGGATATCAAATCGCCATCATACGTATAAGTCAATATATTTCGCTGACTGTCAATGACTATAACTTGCTGTCGCTCGACATTCAGCGTATAACTCCGGATATATTCGTTCTTTTCCGCAACATCTTGGGCAATGTGATTGACAAATTTTCCCGAAATATCGTAATGCAGCAACCGGTTATTGCTGATTAAGAAGACGTTATCACCATCTTTCCGCACGCGCCTGATATTCGTTACCGCACCGCTGTCGGGCGTTTCCAGCGGAACGGCTTTGACGTCGTCGGTTATATCCGACAAAACGCCTTTCGTTTTGACTTTTACCCTGTCGTTTAGATGCTGATTAATAGCCTTATACGCTTCATAGCCATAGGTCAGGGCAAAAAGTGCGATCAAAATATAAACCGCCCGTTTCATTGTTATTTTATTTTATCCGTAAATGTTAATGTTATCACTTCGTCCGTATCTGTTGGTATTTCACTGAATTTCAACAGGATACCTTCCTTATCCTGCACAAATTTCACCGCCTTTTTATCGGCAAAGCGCACGGCGCTTTTCA
This sequence comes from Tannerella sp., assembly GCA_031277235.1. Classification (GTDB taxonomy): domain Bacteria; phylum Bacteroidota; class Bacteroidia; order Bacteroidales; family Tannerellaceae; genus Tannerella. The sequence goes on along the minus strand of JAITMT010000388.1, from coordinate 2,866 downwards.
ATTTATTGCCGCTGTACGGAATATATAACGCATTGTCCTGCAAATTTAGTATGTGAACGTATAAAATATTGTCTTTCTGCGTAGTAACGCCCCAATTACGAGGCGAAACGACGCCTCCGCGCGTACCGTAAACCGTTTCACCATAGACTTTTAACCATTCGCCCATTTCCTTGAGCCGTTCAATGGAAACGGCAGGCAATTCGCCGTTGGGTTGCGGACCGATATTCATCAGCAGGTTCGCATTCCGTCCCGCCGCGCCCACGAGGTAGTGAATCAGTGTTTTCGTTGATTTATAGTTCTGATCTGTAATGCGATAGCCCCACATTCCGTTCATTGTTTCACAGGTTTCAAGCGGCAGGGGACTGACGTCCTGACCCGAAAGTCCCGCCTTGTTTTCACCCGGAAGATCGCGTTCAAAAATCTGCATATCTTCACCCGAAAACGGCGTAACATGATGATTATTACCGATTAGGCAGGCAGGTTGCAGGCGATGGATCATCGCATACTGTTCTTCCAAACCCCATAGTTCTGCCGGTTTAGATTCAGGCGAGAGATCTTTGTCCCACATTCCGTCGAACCAGATTGCGCCGATTTTTCCGTAATTGGTAAGCAGTTCGGTCAACTGATTGTTCATAAAGCGGTAATAATCTTTCCATTCGCCGTGCGTCGTGCGTCCCGTACCCTGTCCCGTGCGACCGCGCGGATAGTAATCGTCGCGCCGCCAATCCAGATGAGAATAGTAGAAATGCAGTTTAATACCCTGTTTTTCACATTCTTGCGACAATTCCTTGATAATGTCGCGTTTAAAAGGCGTTGCGTCAACAATGTTATAATCAGACTGTTTCGTGCCCCACATCGAGAAACCGTCGTGATGGCGCGAGGTAATCGTGATGTATTTAGCGCCCGACGCCTTGATGGCGGCAACCCATTCGGCGGCGTTAAATTTCGACGGATAAAAACCCGAAGCGAGTTTGGCATATTCCTGCCAATCAATGTTTTTGACGTTCATCACCCACTCGCCGTCGGCAAGCATGCTGTAAATGCCCCAATGGATGAAGATTCCGAACTTGTCGTCCTGAAACTGCCGACGGGCTTCAAGATTGGACTCCGATGGCTGGTAATCAGCCGTTTGTGCGATAAAGCGAAAGCATATCAAAAGAAATGCTACGGTAATTAAGAATTTAGGTTTCATATCATATTTGTTATTTTTGCTGCAAATATAAACATTTTTTCGTACTTTTGCGTTATATGAAGACAAATTTTCTCGAATTTAACGATTTTTTGCGGCAGCGGTTTCCCGATTTCAAGGTGCAAAAGATTTCGATTGACGCGGGTTTCACGTGTCCCAACCGCGACGGGACGAAGAGCGTCGGCGGCTGCACGTACTGCGACAACCGCACGTTCAATCCCGAATATTGTCAACGCTCAAAAAGCATCACGGAACAACTCGAAGAAGGCAAACGTTTCTTTGCCCGCAAATATCCGGACATGAAGTATCTGGCTTATTTTCAGGCATATTCCAACACATACGCACCGCTGGAGGAACTGCGGCAAAAATATGAGGAAGCGCTGGCGGTAAAGGACGTGGTCGGACTGATTATCGGCACACGTCCAGACTGCGTTTCGGACGAAACTCTGGACTATCTGGCAATCCTGAATCAACGCACTTTCGTCATGGTCGAATACGGCGTCGAAAGTACGTCCAACGAGACGTTGCGGCGCATCAACCGGCAACATACCTACGAGGAGGCAGAAAGCGCCGTACAGCGCACCGCAGTGCGCCAAATTCCGGTCGGAGCGCATATCATCCTCGGCTTGCCGGGCGAAAGCCGGGAACAAATCCTGTCGCACGCCGACAAGATTTCGCAATTGCCGTTAATGTCCGTCAAATTGCATCAGTTACAGATAATTCGCCATACGCGAATGGCTGCCGAATATGCCGCGCATCCCGAAAATTTTCATATTTTCACGGCGGACGAATATATTGATCTCGTTTTGGCTTTTATTCGACGCCTGCGCAAGGATATTTACATAGATCGCCTCGTTTCGCAATCGCCTAAGGAACTGCTGATTGCCCCCGATTGGGGATTGAAAAACCACGAATTTATGAACAGGCTTCGCAATTCAATGATTCAAAGTTCAAAAATTCAATTCCTTCGGGAGACTTGAAAGATTTCTTAACCGCAGGCGAGCGGAGCGTTGTCTGCGGAGGGAAGAACCGCATCCAAACACCGCAGGTCGTTGACAATGCAGTTATGAAAATCAAGCCCATTCGGGCTACAAGGCAAAAGGATGAACGGATAAACAGACTACCACCCCGCCGCGAGCGCCACTCCCTTCCCCTCTTGGGAGCATGGTTGTCTGCATCCATTCCCGCAGGGAATATCGCTCGGTAGAATATTTTTTCCATTATTGGTTTCATTCCGTACGGAATGCAAAGATTTCTGAACTGCAGCGTTACCTGCGGAGGGAGGAGCCGCATCCAAGCACCGCAGGTCGTTGGCAATGCGGTTATGAAAATCAAACCCATTCGGGCTACAAGGCAAAAGGATGAACGGATAAACGGACTACCATCCCGCCGCGAGCGCCACTCCCTTCCCCTCTTGGGAGCATGGTTGTCTGCATCCATTCCCGTCGGGAATATCGCTCGGTAGAATATTTTTTCCATTGTTCGTTGCATTCCGTACGGAAACAACGTTCATCGACCGGAGGGGAGATAATGTATCCTGTGGGTGGTGGATTACCTTTCTACCGAGCGATGCATTCCTAACGGAATGCAAAAATGATACCAAATTAAGAACTTAACAGCCCTCCCATCCCTACAGAATCTCCTGAAAGGACAGATTTTCATAACCGCAGGCGAGCG
>JAITMT010000332.1 GCA_031277235.1 Tannerella sp. | reverse complement strand
AGCGGCACTTTTTCGATGATGGCGATGGTCGGGTCAATATCGTAGATTTGAACGTCGGAGGTCGAGATTCTCTTGATGAAATTATATACGTTCATGATGATGTGCTGAATGAAATTCATCTGTATATGATTATGTAGAAGAGGAGACGTCTATCAATGAATTTCTATATAAATTATCAAAGGATATTAATTGTTTATGATTACCGGATACGGTAATTTTGCCTTTTTCAAGTATATATATTCTGTCAGTATGTTTTGCCAACTGTACTCGATGGGTGACCAACAAGATTCCCATCGTGGATTTATATTTGTTCAGTATATCAATTACAAATTGCTCGGTTTTTCGATCCATGGATGAAGTTGGTTCATCCAACAACAATAATTTTGGCTTTGAATACAATGCTCTGGCTAACAGTATCAATTGTTGTTGCCCTCCCGATAGATTTACGCCATTTTCACCTATCAATGTCATATAGCCTTGTTGAAAAGTTTCAAAAAAGCGGTCAAATCCTTCCTTTTTGCAAAAATTTATAACCTCGTCATATTCTTTCTTTTCCTGTGTACCTACTTTAATATTACCGGCAATGGTACCGATAAACAATTTTGGCTGCTGGGGAACCACTGCAATATTTCTTCTCCAAGATTCTATATCTACATGACTCCAACAATCGCCATCCAACAATATGTCTCCGCTTTCATAAGGATAAAACCGTTGCAATATGCTTAATAGCGTACTTTTTCCGCCTCCTATCTCTCCGAACAGCGTTACAATCTCTCCTTTTTTCAAATCAAACGATATATCATCCAACAATAGTGAACGTCCCGGGAATCTAAAAGATAATCCTCTTATTTGCAGCAGTTTTATATCAATTTCTTTATTATATAATTTCTAAAAATTAATTACACAAATATTTTTCAAAAGGACATTCGGTTTTAGAGTACCCGACATTAATCTGCGGAATTTGGCAACGCGTTCTTCCGGGGAGGACAGATAACGGTTGTGCGTTATGCCTTTACGCATGTACCACCGGACCCTCTCTACGGGATTCATGTCCGGAGAGTATGCCGGCAAATATCCGATTTCCGGTTCGGAATGCGCCTGCAAAAACGGTTTGAGAATTTTGGCGCGGTGAAAGTGTACATTATCCGCATGAACGATGATTTTTTGCTTCCACCGGCAGGCCTTGAGAACCCTTTTCGAATGCCTTTTGAAGGTACCGGCATTGCCCGTTTCTGCAAATCCCGTCACCGGCTGTCCGGTGAGCGGATTTACGCTACCGAAACCTGTAGCGCGTTCCTTTTTAGCCTGTTTACGGGAGATTTCAGGCTGTTTCCCTTTGGGCGCCCGCGTGGCGGAAAGAGTTGCGGTGTTGCCCAATGAAAATCCGTCTTCAAACGGAATGGCGGTATCCCGGTTTTCAGCGCAGCGGTCTAAAGTTTTTTATATCTGTCCTGACGGCTTCGCGTCCGGCTTCCTTCCTTTCGGGATATTTGCCGCGTGCACGCCGGAAGGTGAAGTCCGGTTCATGCAGAAGCGCATAGACCGTGGAAGGCCTGTAAAACAACCCCGTAAGCGGTCTCCGGGTATTTCTGCAACAGGGGACCCGACCGGGTTGCCGTATTGTAGCCGAATGTCTCCGGACTTTTCGACAGGTCTTTTTTCAGATGTTCCTTCCGTTCTTCCGTGATGCATGGATGTCTGCCCCTGCCCGGCTTCATGCGCGGACCGTCAAGACCTTCGGCGTCAAAACGGTTTGCCCAATTGCCGGTTTGGCGGTGCGTCACACGGAAAAATTTTCCGGTTTGTATGTGCTGCAGCCCCGTGTCAGCCGGATAATGGCATAAGGCTTTACTCCCGCAAGGTTGTTTTCACTGCTTTCAAATATCGCCTCTACCTCTTCGGTCGTGTAATTTTTTAACTGTTTTACCTTGCGTCCCATAAATTTACTTTTTTAAGATTTCAGGCTGCAAGGATAATGCTTTTTCAGGTAATTTTAAAATAGAGATTATATAATCAAAACGATGAGTTATAATGAACAATGGATATTGGAAAGCGACAAGCAAACGGCAGCGGCGATGGTGGACTCGTGGTTTTCGGCTGCATCGCGACAGATAAAAATCCCGGGATGAAAAATCCATCAAAAAACGGAGAATCCGGACGGAAAAACGGTTCATGTTTTCGGGTGTTAAGATATGTTTTAAAATTCTGTAACATACACATTTTTCTTAACTAAAATGCCATTATTTGATTCCAATTTTCAAAAGATCTTTGCCCGCATTTCTTTTACAACATCTCTCCACATAGCATCTTTCTCGATGGATGTTCTTTCACGTTTTTCTCCGTCGTTATAGGTAATACACTGTCCCTTTAATGCCGCGTTAAATGTTGCAAAGTCACAACTTTCCCAATCAACAGGTCTAAGAATAATGGGGATAATATTTTCCTTTCTCTGATTAATGACCCTTTGCACTTCTTCTGTACGGATATATTCAGTTTTCAGAAAACTGTCGCTGATTAAACAAACCATATAATCACATTCATCTATTTTTTGCTTAATGGTTTTATCCCAATCTACTCCCAAACCCATCCACCTGTCATAAAACAGGCTTATCATTCCCTGCCTTTTCAGTTCATCCATGTGGGCAATAAATTTTTCTACAAACGATTCGTCATCTCTTGAATACGAAATAAAAATGTTTTTCATGTTTTTAATTATTTTGTTGTTACTGAAATTTTTATATAAATAAATCGGTTTGATATGGTGCGAGGTAGCGTCTAATTGTTGTGTGCCTGCCTTGATAGTATAAGTTGCTATATCCGCCTGATAATCTTTTATCGTTTCCAGTTCCTGATGTCGGACAAAATATTTCCCGTCCACAGAAATATACAAATCTTCGATCGGACGTTTTTTATCTTCCGACAAAGTTATATATTCATCTATCTGCCCGGCAAATGACAGTTTTTTTGAAAAGTCATTAGAAAAGTCCGGACTAAAATCCCCTTTTCTGTTTTCATATTTCAGTTCTTCTCCCCAATACAAATCTATAATATTCAAAAAAACAGTTTTTCGAACTGTTTCGAGCGACAATTCCTGTTTTCCCCCCTGCACGGGAGAAATATAAACCTCTATTGTCAATTCAGAGAAATTCAGTCGAATCCACACTTTATAACTGCCTGCAAATGTAAAAATTAACTGGTCGCGCCAGTATTCCTTTTTGTCGGGCAAACGACCATACAGGCAAATCAACTGGTTTATCAATCCAAAAGGAATAAAATGTTTGAATTTCAATATAAAATCAGGTTTTGTAAAACCGAATGTTATTATCTTAAAATAACTATCGTCTTCCGACAAGGGCAAATAGCCCGGAATAATATACTTTTTATCGTTCACATCGTGTTCATCCGGAAAAATCACTTTTTCTTCGATTAACAGGTTTTTGATATGTTCGTCTATTCCGAAATCTTCTTCAAAATTTATTGCCGGCACTTTTCCTGCATATTTCTTTATTTTTTCGCGCGGTAACAGATTTGTATAAATATGCTCCACCGTTTTGGTGGGATTGAGCCAAACAACGTCCTTCAAATTGCTCTTGTTGTAGTACAGTACCAAACCTCTTTCATACAACTCTCTTAATTCTGCACGTAATATGCTCTTAAAAATCTCTTCAGATTCGTCTTGCCTGGGTCGTGTGTAAAGATTTTCATCCAGCAGTTGTTGTATGGGAATACACTTTTCGTTTGTCTGAGATAAAATATAGGTATAAAAATCTTTATAATAAGCAAATTTCATTCTTTTCCGTTTTTTTTCAATTTCGCTCAACAGGCTCTCTTTTAGATAGTTTAACGATACCCGGAAAACCGCGCGGTCGGGTATTTTCTCTTTATTTAACGACACAAAAAATGTATCAACAATATCATCAAACGACGAAAGACTGTCTGTATAATTCTCGCGTTTTCCTTCCTCTGCATAAGTTTGTACCGGAAGAATTGGCTCGGATGATTCCTCCTGATTGTTGTTTTCACGTTTTCTTTTTTCCAAAGCATATTTCAACTGATACAGCCAGTAGTCCAGGGAAAAATGGCGGGTCAGATTGCCTGTCCCGTCCTTTGCTGTTTCGCTGTAATTCTTATTTGTCTTTGCATTCCACAGCAGTAAATTGATGGAATCTTCCGAGAAAAACGCCTGATATAGACCGTGATAATAATCCTGTCCGCCAAAATCGTAAAACACGGCTTGGGGTAAATCCGTGCTGTTCGAAGGGTATTTATGTACTTGTAAAATATGGGTGCTTTCGGGATCGGGTTTTTCTACAAAATCACTGACTTCTTTTGAAGTAAAATATTGTAAAAATGTGGATTTTCCAACCCCGTGATTTCCCCACAGCATTACTTTTGCAGGCAACGGAATGGAGGGTTCTTCTTTGAATTTTATAGCATATAATTTTGCATCGGAAATAAATTTCCGTATCGCATCAAGATTATTTTCTCCCTCTTTTAATTTAGGCTCTGAAAATGGATTACCAGATATCCATAAATTTTTCAAATCATGAAATGCCTCCATGATATTTTCCAAAGCCTCTATGGATTTAATTTGATTGCTGTGTAACCATAATGTTTGCAATCCGGTCAATTGCTCCAAGCCTTTGATTTCGGCGATTAGATTCCATGATAAATTTAATTCTTGCAATTGTTTCAATTGCTCCAAGCCTTTGATTTCGGTGAGTTGATTTCCGGATAACCATAATGCTTGCAATCCGGTCAATTGCTCCAAGCCTTTGATTTCGGTGAGTTGATTTCCGGATAACCATAATGTTTTCAATCCGGTCAATTGCTCCAAGCCTTTGATTTCGGTGAGTTGATTACCGGATAAATTTAATGTTTGCAATTGTTTCAATTGCTCCAAGCCTTTGATTTCGGCGAGTTGATTTCCGGATAAATTTAATGTTTGCAATTGTTTCAACTGCTCCAAGCCTTTGATTTCAGTGATTTTATTTCCGAATAATTCTAATATTTGCAATTGGGTTAATCGCTCCAAGCCTTTGATTTCGGCGATTAGAGTCCATGATAAATCTAATTCTTGCAATCCGGTCAATTGCTCCAAGCCTTTGATTTCGGCGAGTTGATTATTGTATAAAGATAATGTTTTCAATCCGATTAATTGCTCCAAGCCTTTGATTTCGCTGAGTTGATTATAGGATAAATCTAATTCTTGCAATCCGGTCAATTGCTCCAAACCTTTGATTTCGGTGAGTTGATTATAGGATAAATCTAATGTTTGCAATCCGGTCAATTGCTCCAAACCTTTGATTTCAGTGAGTTGATTTTCGTATAAATATAATTTTCTCAAGCCGGTTAATTGCTCCAAGCCTTTGATTTCGGTGAGTTGATTTCCGGATAAATTTAACCATGTTATTTCACCTTTGCTGTCGAGTTGGTAGCAATTACGATTTTCATAAAGTAAGATATGCTTACTCAACGGAATTTTTTTAAGCGTAATACCGTATATTTTTTCCAATTCGAGAATTTCCTTGGGCTTTCCCATCATTTATATTGTTTTTTCATTTGATTGAACGCACAAATATACGCACTTTTTTGTAACCTGCGAAAAAATATAAAAATTTCACCATATAAAAAGGATTCTTCACCGCTCCCGAAACGGAAAAAAGAGACGCCTTTTATTAAACCTTTTAGCCATTCAAATATCAAAGTTCCGTATTTTTTGTTCTTTGAATTTGGCAGGTACGAAAAAAAGCAGTACCTTAGTGCGCTTTTTTGCGGCATTTGCGTAGGTGTATTCGTATGTAAATTCCTGAAAATGAGTAAAGAACTAATAAAAAAGTAATGGCAGAAGATAGAATTTTAAAGATTGACATCAACGACGAAATGAAATCCGCCTACATTGATTATTCGATGTCGGTGATCGTTTCCCGTGCACTTCCGGACGTCAGGGACGGCTTCAAACCCGTTCACAGACGCATTTTGTTTGGCATGAACGAATTGGGCAACACGTCCGACAAACCCTACAAGAAGTCGGCGCGTATCGTGGGCGATGTTTTGGGTAAATACCATCCTCACGGCGATTCGTCCGTATATTTCGCGATGGTACGTTTGGCGCAGCCCTGGTCTATGCGCTATACGCTCGTGGACGGGCAGGGAAATTTCGGCTCGGTGGACGGCGACAGCCCCGCGGCAATGCGTTACACCGAATCGCGGCTGAGCAAACTCGCGGAAGAAATGTTGAGAGACATTGACAAGGACACGGTAGATTTTCAAAATAATTTTGACGATACTTTAAAGGAACCGACCGTTCTGCCCACGCGCATCCCCAACTTGCTGATTAACGGCGCTTCGGGCATCGCGGTAGGCATGGCGACGAACATGCCGCCCCACAATATGAAGGAAGTCTTGCAGGCATGTCAGGCATATATTGACGCGCGCGGCGAAATTGACGTGGCGGGGCTGATGGAGTTTGTCAAAGCCCCCGATTTCCCGACGGGAGCCACCATTTACGGCTATGCAGGCGTGAAGGAAGCCTTTGAAACGGGGCGCGGCAGAATCGTGCTGCGCGGAAAAGCCGAAATCGAGAGTTCCAATTCCGGCGACAAAATCGTGATCACGGAAATTCCGTATCTCGTAAACAGGGCGGAACTGATTCAGTACATTGCCGACCTCGCCAACGAAAAACGCATCGAGGGCATCACCAACGCCAATGACGAATCCGACCGTACCGGTATGCGCATCGTGATAGACGTGCGTCGCGACGCCAATGCCAACGTGATTTTGAACAAACTGTACAAGTTGACGGCGTTGCAGTCGTCGTTCAGCGTCAACAATATCGCGCTGGTAAAGGGACGTCCCAGACTGTTGAATTTGAAGGATTTAATCGGAAATTTCGTAGAATTTCGCAAGGAAGTCGTTACGAGACGCACGCAGTATGAACTGAAAAAAGCGGAAGAACGGGCGCATATCCTTGAAGGTCTGATTATTGCGTCGGACAATATTGACGAAGTCATCGCCATTATCCGCGCGTCCAAAACCCCGCAGGAAGCCATTGCCGGGTTGATGGAACGCTTCAGCCTGTCCGATATTCAGGCGCGCGCCATTGTAGAGATGCGTCTGCGCCAGTTGACGGGACTTGAACAGGACAAACTCCGCGCGGAATTTGAAGAAGTGCAGGCGCTGATTTCCCGCCTGAAAGAAATTCTGGGAGATGAAAATATCCTGCTGGGAGTCATCCGGGATGAATTGCAGGAAATCATGGACAAATACGGCGACGAGCGCAAAACCGACATTGTATATGCTTCGGAAGAACTCAATCCCGAAGATTTTTACGCCGACGACGAGATGATTATCACGCTTTCGCATCTCGGCTACATCAAACGCACGCCGCTGTCCGAGTTCCGGGCGCAGGCAAGGGGTGGAGTAGGGGCGAAAGGCGCCGATTCGCGTGACGAAGATTTCGTGGAATACATCTATCCCGCCTCCATGCACGCTACGTTGCTGTTCTTCACGGCAAAAGGCAGATGCTACTGGAAACGGGTGTTTGAAATTCCCGAAGGCTCGCGCACCTCGAAAGGACGCGCCATCCAAAATCTGTTGAATATTGATCCGGGAGACAGCGTCAATGCTTTCCTTCGCGTGAAAAATCTGACGACGGACGTAGATTTCGTCAAATCGCATTATTTATTATTCTGTACCCGTAACGGCGTTATCAAGAAAACGTCACTCGCGGCGTATTCGCACCCGCGTCAGAAAGGCGTTTTGGCAATCATGTTGCGCGAAGACGACGGATTGATACAGGTGCGCATGACCAACGGCAACAATCACGTGTTGATAGCCAACAAGAACGGTCGCGCCATCCGGTTCCACGAAAGCAAGGTGCGCGTGATGGGCAGAGTTTCGGCAGGCGTGCGCGGAATGAGGCTCGACGATAATGGCGACAGCGTGGTAGGTATGATCTGTATTAAAAATCCGGAAAAGGAATCCGTACTGGTCGTATCGGAAAAAGGATATGGAAAACGTTCAAAATTAGACGATTACAGAGTTACCAACCGGGGAAAGAAAGGCGTTAAAACCCTGAATGTAACCGGAAAGACGGGTAAACTGGTGGATATCAAATCCGTAACCGACGAGAACGACTTGATGATTATCAACAAGTCGGGCATCGCCATTCGTATCAACGTCGGGAATTTGAGTATTATCGGTCGGGCAACGCAAGGCGTCCGCCTGATCAATCTCGAAAAACGCAACGACGAAATAGCCTCCGTTTGCAAGGTCATTTCCGAAACCGAAGAAGAAAAAATCGCCAACGAGGAAGAAGCGGAAGTGGAGGAAATCGAAGGAACAAGCCCCTCCCCAACCCTCCCAAGTGAGGGAGAAGTTACTCCCGATGAGGAGCCGGAGGAAGAATAATTTTCAAATCTTCAAATTCTCAAATATAGAAATTAATTATTAACTTAAAAATAGATAAAAGCAATGAAAAGATTATTATTGACATTAGGAATGTGTGTAGCAGTATCTGTTGCATTTGGACAGAAAAAAGCGGTAACCGAGGCTTTGAAACTTGCAAAAGACGCAAAACCCAATTTCGAGGAAGCCAGAACGAAAATCAAGGCGGCGCTTGAAAACGCGGAAACGATGAACGACGCCAAGACCTGGTACACCGCGGGACAGATTGAAAGTATCGTCATTGACGGTCAAATTGCCCAGCAAATATTGGGTAAACAACCGGACGAGGTAACCATGTATGGTGCGCTGGAAAAAATTTACCCGTATTTTGAAAAGGCTTATGTGCTGGATAATCAGCCGGATGCAAAGGGAAAGGTAAAACCGAAACATACCAAGGACATGCAGGCTATCCTGAAAGCCGACTTGCCTTATTATTTCAACGGCGCCATTTATTTCTGGGAGAAACAGGACTACAAAAAAGCGCTTGATTTTTTCAATGACTACATAAAAGTGGCAGACAGCGACCTGATGAAAGACGGTGTGAAGCCCGATGCAGCAGCTCCGGTTGACTCCAGTTACATCCTCTCAAAATACTATGCGGCTATCGCAGCCATGCAGACGAAAGACCATGCAACAGCCATTTCTACACTGTTGCGCGCCAGCAAACAGGATTATAACCAAAACGATATTTATCAGTATCTTGCCGAAGAATACAAGGCTATAGCCGACACCGCCGAATGGGAGAAAACACTCGGTGAAGGTCTCGCAATTTTCCCCAAAGAGCCGTATTACCTGTTGAGCCTGATTCAAATATACATTAATACGGGTCGTAACGACAGAGCCATTGACTATATCAATACAGCCATACAGAACGATCCCGCCAACGCGAACCTGTACGAAGTGGCGGGTGTCATCTATGAATCCGGCTTTCAGGATATAGCCAAAGCAGAAGAGTATTTCAAAAAAGCCATCGAAATAGACGGACAAAACGCCCAGACCCAATCCAACCTGGGACGCATCTATTTCAATCAAGCCGTAAACCAGTTGAACTTAGCCAATGATATTCAGGATGTGCGGAAGTACAATGAAGAAAAAACAAAAGCCAACGATCTCTTCAAAAAAGCAATGCCTTATTTTGAAAAATCGTTGCAATTGGACTCGAATGCGCCGGAAACAACAGAAGCGAGTGAACAGGAAGCAAGAGACGCAAGGATAAAGGAGACGAGAGTAGCATTGCGCAGCATTTACTACAACCTGAATATGGGAGACAAACTCGCCGAAATCGAAAAACAGATGGGAATCGAATAAAATCAAGCCCCTCCCCAGCCTTCCCCTCAAGGGAGGGTAAAGTCCCTCTGAGGGGGATTTGTCGGGCTAAATTATCAAATTATCAACCTTATGAACACAATGAACAGAAGAAATTTTCTCCGCATGTCGGCAACAGTCGGCGCGGGAGCAGCCTTTTTGCCGGCAAGCCTGTCAGCCGCAAATTTTAAGTCTGAAGATGTAAAGGAAGACGGCGCAATACAGGTTCGCACGTTGGGACGGACGGGTATCGAGTTACCAATCTTGAGTATGGGCGTCATGCGCGCCGATAATCCGAGCGTGCTGCGCGCGGCGTACAATTCGGGTATCAAACTGTTTGATACGGCGCACGGCTACCAGGAAGGCAGAAACGAAACCATGTGCGGCAACATCCTCAAGGACAAGCCCCGCGATTCGTTTTCCATCACCACCAAAATCCATTTCGACTATCCGTTGCAGGAAAATTTCGAGCAGGATATGGACGAAAAAATGGCGTTAAGCCTGAAACGCCTGCAAATGGATCATGTAGATATTTTCTACCTTCACGGCGTCAAGGACAACGAGGCGCTGAAGGAAGAGAGGGTTATCGCGTGGCTCGAAAAAATCAAGAAGGAAGGCAAAGCCAGATTCGTGGGATTTTCCACGCACGCGGGCAAACCCGAAATGCTGGATACAGCCATTGAAGCAGGTATTTATGACGTAATTTTGATGAGTTACAACTTCAAAATGGCACGCCTCGACGAATGGGAAGCCGGTATGGAACGGGCAGCCAAGGCAAACATCGGTCTGATAGCGATGAAAACGATGGCAGGCGGTGTGGAAGACGCCGAGGGCAAAAAGAAAGTGAACGGTCAGGCATGTCTGAGATGGGCTTGGAACAACAAGAACATCACGACCGCTATTCCGGGATTCACCACGTACGATCTGCTCGACGACTGTCTGGCGGCGGGAAAAGCGTCCAAACTGACGGACTCCGACAACATGTATCTGGCAAGTCTGAAAGATTCGGAAATGCTTTATTGCCAGCAATGCAGCGGATGCGAAAGCCAGTGTCCCGAACATTTGCCGATCCCTGATTTGATGCGGGCTTACATGTATGCCTACGGCTACAACTACGCGCAACTGTCAAAGGAAACGCTGAGCGACCTGCATCTCTCGAAAGACATTTGCCTGAGTTGTGAAGGAAAGTGTCAGATAAATTGCATAGCAGGATTTAACGTGGGACAAAAAATTGCCGCCGTGATGCCTGTGATGAATATCCCGGAGGTATTTTTGAGTTGAAAAAACAAAAATTATGATAAAAGAAAATGTAAAATTACAGTCCGGAAAGAGTAATAACAGCCGTATTACTGTTGTGAGTAATTCATGTATTATTATCGGTGCCTGTATTATACTTTCGGCATTGATTTATATGATTGTCAATTTGGATAAAGCGGATTCAATCGTAACAATGTGGATGGTATTTATGATAACCGGTATATCCTTGTCGTTTTTGGGAGGGTTTATGGGTTTGTTTTTCAAAAAGTATGAAAAAATATTTTATTAGCACATTAATCCTGATAACGGCAAGCCTTTCGGCGCAAACGCCCGATGAAATCATGTCGTGGTTTCCCGACATTGACGGCTGGCAAAAACCGCTCGAGAAGGAAATTTTCAGTCCCGACAACCTGTTCGACCGCATCAACGGCTCGGCGCCGCTGTTCATCGAAAACGGTTTCCGGGAAATGACAACCGCCGACTACAAGCAGGGCGACGATTACATCACCGTACAGGTCTATCGCCACGCAACGCCCGAAAATGCGTTCGGCATGTATTCTTCGGAACGCTCGTCCGATTTGACGTTCTATGAGATTGGCGGCGAAGCGCAGGGTAATGACGAAAGTTTTTTCTTCTGCAACGGACCGCTGTACGTGAAAATGCACAGCAATAAAGTGTCCGGTGGGGTAGGGGAGGCGATGCGGAAAATTGCCGGGACAATAGTCGCCCGTTCCGGCGGTGAAGCCCGTTTGCCGGAAATATTCAGCCGTTT
>JAITMT010000283.1 GCA_031277235.1 Tannerella sp. | reverse complement strand
CTGTATGCGATTCACGCGATATATATGGATTCTTTTGCTCGGATGGACGATTTTTTCGTGTAAGTCCGTGAAACTGAGCGTTGCCGAAGAAAAGCAACGCATAGGGGAATATTATGAAGCCGCCAACATGTACCGTAAACTGTATGCAAAAACCAAATCTACGGAAAAGGACAAGCGCGCCTACATTTCCTATCGCCTGGGGCTTTGTAATCAGAAGATTAACAACATTCCACGTGCTATCAGCGGCTACATGAACGCGCTTCGATACAATTATCCCGACAGTCTGCTGTATATCCGCATGGCGCAGACGTTGCACACCGCCGGACGCTACAACGAAGCGATGAAATATTACAGCGAATTTCTGGCGCTAAATCCCGAAAGCGAACTGGCGCAGAATGGAATCAAAGGCTGTCAAATGGCTGATTCCATGGCGAAAAACCCCAATCTCTACCAGGTTAAAAGGGCTGAGAGTTTCAATTCGCGGTACGGCGAGTTCAGTCCGATGCTGGCAGGCGAAAAATCGGACGAAATCTATTTTGCTTCGTCGCGCGCGAAAAAAGTGAACAGGGATTCGGTCAGTATGATTACAGGCTTGCTAACCAATGATTTATACAAGGTAACAAAAGATGAAAAAGGCGTCTGGCTACAGCCCGAAAAGTTGGAAGACGCCGTCAATACCGAGTATGACGAAGGCACGCCATCGTTCTCAAGAGACGGAAATACCATGTATTACACCTATTGCGCCAGTGATTCGCTGGCGAGCAAGCCGTCCGAAATCTACATTTCCACCCGCAGCGGCGCGGCGTGGGGAACCGGACAAAAGGCTGCAATTATCAACGATTCGCTGACCAACGTCGGTCATCCGTCCGTTTCGCCCGACGGCAAATATCTGTATTTCGTTTCCGACGTTAATTCGTATGGCGGGAGAGACATTTTTCGGGCGCGTCTGGTGGGTACGAGCGATTTTGCAGGCGTCGAAAATCTGGGCGACGAAATCAACACCGAAGGCGACGAGATGTTTCCCTACATCAGGGATTCGGTTACGTTGTACTTCGCCTCCAACGGGCATCCCGGAATGGGCGGACTGGACTTGTTCAAGGCGACTCTCGACAGCGCCACGGGAAAATGGAAAGTGGAAAACATGGGCGCGCCGGTCAATTCTTCGGGCGACGACTTCGGAATTACGTTTGAAAACGGTCGGGAACGCGGTTTCTTTTCGTCCAATCGCAACGACGCGCGCGGTTACGACCATCTTTTTTCTCTGGAAAAACCGACAATTACCATTTTTATAGAAGGATATGTGTCTGATGCTGAGGAAAATCCGTTGGATAGCGCCATCGTCCGTATTGTCGGCAGGGACGGACTGAACGAAAAACTGTTTGCCCGGGTTGATGGCTCGTATCGGGTTGAATTGGAGCGGGATATCAATTATGTGATGATGGCAAGCGCGCCGGGATATTTGAATCAGAATGTCGAATTGAAAACCGATTCAACCGAGAAAAGCGAAACGTATTACGTTGATTTCTACCTTTCTCCGATATATCGTCCCACCGTTGTGGAAAATATTTTCTATGAATTTGACAAGGCGACACTCCTTCCCGAATCGAAAGAAGCGCTTGATGAAATCGTTAAAGTGCTGAACGACAACCCGAATGTAACGATTGAAATGGGTTCGCACACCGACAGCAAGGGTACGGACAAATACAACGAAGATTTGGCGCAGCGTCGTGCGCAATCGGTTGTAGATTACCTGATTGCAGCCGGAATTGCGCCTGACCGCCTCTCCGCCAAAGGCTACGGCGAAACCGTACCGAAAACCGTTACGAAAAAAATGACGGAAGAAAACGGTTTCCTGCAGGAAGGCGAAATCCTGACGGAAGCATTTATCCTTACCTTAACGCCTGATCAACAGGAAATTGCCGATCAATACAATCGTCGCACGGAATTTATTGTTACGGGTACTACTTATAATATGTATTGAAAAAATAGTCGGACGATCGGTTTTTCATAAATTAGCCATTTGCCCGTTATCCACACAAATTCAGAAATTTCCAAAAAAAATCCGTAATTTTCACTGTCCGTGATTTTTGTTACGGATTTAACATTTATAATTGCTTAATTTTGCAGCAATTTTTAATACAATAAGATATGAAAAACTTATTATATAGAATACCAAAGCCTTTTATTGTGCCGATATTCGTTATATTGGGTGTAATTGTTGGATTAGGAGGCTATTCCGTGTATATGTCAAGGGCATTTTCCTATCTTTCGGACGAGCCGTCGGCTTGCGTGAACTGCCACATCATGACGCCCTACTATCACTCGTGGATGCACAGTTCGCACGGGTTGCAGGCTACCTGCAATGATTGTCACGTGCCACAGGATAACGTTGTCCGCAAATATGCTTTCAAGGCAAAAGACGGTTTATATCACGCCAGCATTTTCACGTTGCGTGCCGAACCGCAGGTGATTCGTCCGAAAGACGCCAGCAGAGCGGTCATCATGCAAAATTGCATACGCTGTCATACTCAGTTGAATACGGAGTTCGTGAAGACGGGAATGATTGAGTATGCGCAGGTTAAGGAAGGCGAAGGCAAGGCGTGCTGGGATTGCCACCGCGAAGTGCCGCACACGATGGTCAGTAACCTGTCGTCGTCGCCCAATGCACAGATTCCGCTGCCTGAATCGCCTGTGCCTGAATGGTTAAAGAAATTAATGAACAATAAATAAATAGAAATACTATGTTTACAAAATTAGCAGAATTAATCCAAAAGAAACCCATAATCGGTTGGGTATTATTTGCTTGTGTGGTAGTGGCGGTCTTTTTGCTCGGACTTCTTGCCGCTTCGATTACGGAGAGAAGGGCAGAAATAGCCTCCATCTACAACAATAAAAAGGTTGAAATTCAGCCTTTTGAATCAAAAAGCGAAATTTGGGGAATCAATTATCCCCGCGAGTATGAAACGTGGAAAAAGACGAAAAACATGGATTTCCGCAGCAAACATCTTGGCAACATGCAGGAAGATATTTTGGAAAGCCGTCCCGAAATGGTTATTTTGTGGGCTGGTTACGCTTTTTCGCGTGATTATCAGGCTCCCCGCGGACACGGTTACGCTGTTACGGACGTACAGCATACCTTGCGCACCGGCGCTCCCGACGCCAATGTGAAAGACATGCAGCCCGCGACGTGTTGGGCGTGTAAAAGTCCCGACGTGCCGCGCATGATGCACGAAGTCGGCATCGAAAACTTCTACAAGCAGGCGTGGAGCCAGATGGGTAGCGAAATCGTGAATCCCATCGGTTGCGCCGACTGCCACGACCCTGTAACGATGAATCTGGTCATCACGCGCCCCGCATTGATTGAAGCGTTTGAGCGTCAGGGAAAAGATATCAGGGAATGTTCAATTGAAGAGATGCGTTCGCTCGTTTGCGCGCAGTGTCACGTGGAATATTACATGAAAGGAGACGGAAAATACCTCACTTTTCCGTGGGACGGCGGCATGACGGTCGAGCAGATGGAAGAGTATTACGACAATCTGCAATTTTTTGACTTCAAACATGCACTCAGCAAAGCACCTATCGTAAAGGCTCAACATCCTGATTATGAAATATTTTTACTCGGACCGCACGGACAGCGCGGGCTTTCGTGCGCCGACTGCCACATGCCCTACGTTGCCGAAGGCGGCATCAAATATTCCGACCATCACGTCATGAGTCCGTTGAACAATATCAGTTCGACCTGCGGCACCTGCCATCGCGACAGCGAGGAAAAATTACGCAACTATGTCTATGAATATCAGGACAAAGCGCTGGAAATTCGCGACCGGGTGGAAACGGAACTCGCCAAGGCGCACATCATGGCGAAAACGGCGTGGGACAACGGCGTTGATTCCCTCAAAATGGTTGAGGCGCTGAAACTGATTCGCCAGGCGCAATGGCGCTGGGATTTCGGAGTGGCTTCGCACGGCGCTTCGTTTCATGCTCCGGTTGAAACGCAACGCATTCTGGCTCACAGTCTTGACAAAAGTATGCAGGCACAATTGGAACTGCAAAAGATACTTTTCTCGATGGGCATAACCGAAATGCCGACGCCCGATATTTCGACGAAAGACAAAGCGCAGAAATACATCGGTTTAGACATGGAAAAACTGAAAGGCGACAAGGATAAATGGATACAAACCGTTCTGCCGCAATGGATTGAAAAGGCGAAACAGGAAGGAAATTTAGCAATGAATTAAAATACAGACAATTATGAAACGATTATTTCCAATATTATTTTTACTGCTCCCCTTGTGGGTTGCGGCGCAGGAAAGCGAAAGTGTGTTTTCCATGGATGCGCAACTGCGCACGCGGGGCGAATACAGAAACGGAGCCTTATTTCCACGGGTGGAAGGCGCATTGCCGGCAACTTTTATCAATGATCGCGCCAGATTATCAATGAATTACAAATCGTCAATGCTCGAACTGAAAGTGTCGGGACAGCACGTAGGCGTGTGGGGACAAGACCCGCAGATTGACCCGAACGGGCGTTTCATGCTCAACGAATCGTGGGGAAAATTGAAATCCAACGGCGGTCTTTTTGCACAGATTGGACGGCAAATTCTTTCGTACGACGACGACCGGATTCTCGGCAGCCTCGACTGGAACGTGTCGGGACGCTCGCACGATGCGCTGAAACTTGGTTATGAAGGCAAATCTGACGTGCTTCATCTGATTCTGGCGTTCAACCGCAACAATGAAGGAAGGATTGGCGGCAGTTTTTATAATACCAACAATGCGCAGCCGTACAAGACGATGCACACGCTCTGGTATCATCACGGGAGCGCAGCGCAACCGTTCGGCATCTCGCTGCTGGCGATGAATCTGGGCTGGCAACTGGGTACCGCAACAGATCCTTCGACAACGCACATGCAGACTTTGGGAACGTATTTAACCTATAAATCAGGCGCTTGGGATATCAACGGTTCGCTGTATTATCAAACAGGTAAAAATGCGTCGGAGACGAAAGTGTCGGCTTTTTTGCTGAGCGCGTTTTTGAAATATGCTGTCAATAAGCAATTTGCGCTGGGTGCAGGAAGCGATTATTTGAGCGGAGACGACTCCGAAAGCGCTAAATTTGAGGCATTTAATCCGTTGTACGGTACGCATCACAAATTCTACGGTACGATGGATTATTTTTACGCCAATCCTTTCAATCCCGGCTTGAATCCGGGACTTTGGGACAATCAGTTGGCGGCTTTTTTCAAAACTTCCAAAACGACCGATTTATCTGTCAATTATCACTATTTCCTTATTAATCAGGATATTCGTTTGAACAACGAAGAGTACAAGAAAGGGCTTGGATCGGAATTTGACTTGCAACTGACGTGGTCGGTGATGCCAAACGTCAAACTGTTAGCGGGTTACTCGTTCTATTTGGGAACGCAAACCATGGACATCGTCAAGGGCGGCGCTCACAAGTCGTGGCAGGATTGGGGCTGGGTTTCGGTCAATATCACACCACAACTGTTTTCGTCTAAAAAATAAACGATGCAGAGATTCGGTTTCAGGGAAGGAATTATCACTGTTTCAGGTATTTGCATGGCAGGATTCTTGCTGCAACTCACGGTCGGCAGTTTTGATTTTTACCTCCTCGCAGCCCCCGTAAATTATATGGCGGCAGGCATGACATTATTGTTGTGCCTGCTGACTGTTTTTGTCAGGAACAGTCTGTTCATCAGATGGTTTACAGGTGTTCCCCTGACGGTTTGTCTTCTGTCTGCGCTTGTTTTGCTGACTTTGATTATGGGTCTGACGCCGCAACAGGAGACTTCAAATTTTCCGGCAAAACTGGGTTTCAATGCGATGACGACTTCATGGGCTTTCGTGCTGGTGTATTTTGTTACGATTCTTTCGCTTGGAAGTCTGATTGTCAGACGATTGTGTTCCTTCAAATGGAGAGATTATGTTTTCTATCTGAATCACATCGGTTTATGGATTGTTTTGCTGGCTGCGGGAGTGGGAAGCGCTGATATGGAGCGATATATCATGTACGTGCAGGAAGGCGAAACCGAGTGGCGCGTCTATGATGCCGGCGAAAATGTGAAGGAATTGCCGATTGCCGTTCAGTTGAACGATTTTGACATGGAAACGTATCCTCCGCAACTAACTGTCATTGATTTACAGACAGGCGCTCCGCAACCGGAAGGCAAACCGGATTACTATCAAATTGACGTTAAACAGCCGGAAGGAACGATTGACGGTTGGGAAATTTCCCTGCTGGAATATATCCACAACGCGATTCGCAACAGCGATAGCACGTACCGCGAAGTTCCGATGCCGGGCGCCACGCCGGCTGCACGCATCAAAGCTGTAAACCCGAAAACGGGCGAAACGCACGAAGGCTGGGTATGCGGCGGCAATCAGGCGCAACTTTTTATGACGCTTAAAATGAGTGATAATCAGAGTATTGTAATGACCGTTGCCGAACCGAAAAAGTTTATTTCCGACATTGACGTATATACAGAATCGGGAGAAAAGAAACATGCTGGAATTGAGGTGAATAAACCGCTGAAAATCGGCGATTGGACTGTGTATCAGTATGGTTACGACAATACTGCAGGCAGGCTGTCGTCGTACAGCAGTTTTGAACTCGTGTACGACCCCTGGTGCAATTATGTTTATATCGGTTTCGCACTGTTGGCTGTCGGTATGTTCTTCCTGATTATCAATGGAAAACGAAATGAATCTTAACTTCTAAACTTGCAATTGAAAATGAATTGGGACAACTTTTTTTACTTCGCCGTTGCGTCGCTCCTTTGCTGGATGGGAGCGGGAATTTTTGTTTATACGATAAAAAGAAAAAAATATATATCTGATATTCTGATGATTACGGGTATTTTAGTTTTTGCAATTTTCATCACGGGCTACTGGATTTACATTGAGCGCCCGCCGATGCGCACCATGGGCGAAACGCGGCTGCTCTACTCGCTTTTCATCGCTTCGATCGGCTACGCCACCTACAAACGCTGGAAATACAAGTGGCT
>JAITMT010000260.1 GCA_031277235.1 Tannerella sp. | reverse complement strand
GGTTCATTGAAACATCTGGAAGGACAGCTGCGGAAAACGCCCGAACAGCACATTGAAGATATTAAAGATCAGTTACTTCTGGCAAAGGAAATGGGTATAGACGTGAATCTGTATCTGGAAGACTGGTCGAACGGAATGAAACATTCTCCCGAATATGTATTTCAATTCGTTGATAATCTGAAAGATTTATCGGTAAAGCATTTCATGCTTCCCGACACGCTGGGCATTTTGAATCCCGAAAACACCTACGCTTTTTGCAGGCAAATGATCGAAAGATATCCCGGTTTACTCTTTGATTTTCATGCACATAATGATTACGGTCTGGCAACGGGCAATGTATTCCAGGCAATCAAGGCAGGGATAGAAGGCGTGCACGTAACGATCAACGGATTGGGCGAACGCGCCGGAAATGCCACGCTGAGCAGTGTTGTAGCCGTGATTCACGACCAACTCAAAGGGAAAACCGACATCCGCGAAGACAAAATCAATCGCGTCAGCAAGATGGTGGAAATGTATTCCGGCATCAGAATTTCTCCCAATCAGCCGGTTACGGGCGAAAACGTGTTTACGCAATGCGCCGGCGTTCATGCGGACGGCGACTCGAAGAACAATCTGTATTTCAACAAGTTATTACCGGAGCGTTTCGGCAGGACGCGCGAATACGCGCTCGGAAAAACGTCGGGAAAAGCCAATATCCGCAAAAATCTCGAAGCGCTCGGCATCGAACTCGACGAGGATACGATGCGCAAAGTGACGGACAAGGTGATTGAACTCGGTGATAAAAAGGAACTTGTAACGCAGGAAGACCTTCCGTACATCATTGCCGACGTCTTGCGGCAGGATATTTATGAAAATAAGGTGAAAATTCTGAATTATTCCCTGTCTATGACGCGGGGATTGAAACCTGTCGCTTCGGTGAAGATTGAAATTGAAGGGACGGAGTATGAATCTTCGGCTACGGGAGACGGGCAGTATGACGCTTTTATGAGGGCCTTACGGCTGATATACAAGCAGTTGAAACGACCGTTCCCCATGCTGACAAACTATACGATTTCCATTCCGCCGGGCGGTCGTACCGACGCTTTTGTGCAGACAATCATCACATGGCGGCAGCAGGATGGCGTGGAATTTAAAACGCGCGGATTAGACGCAGACCAGATAGAAGCGGCGATCAAGGCGACGACTAAAATGTTGAATAAAATATAAATGAACATGTTATGAATAGAAAATTAACAATAGCGCTGGTTGCGCACGACAAAAGGAAAGCCGACATGATAGAATGGGCTTTGCACAATGTGAAATTTCTGTCGAATCACGATTTGGTGTGTACCGGAACGACGGGCGGACTCATCCGAAAAGCGTTTGAAGACAATGATATTCAACATGATAACATTACCTGTATGCACTCCGGTCCGATGGGCGGCGACGCCGAAATTGCGGCAATGGTCGTGAGGAAGGAAATTAATCTGGCAATATTTCTGATTGACGACCTGAGTCCGCAGCCGCATGAGGCTGATATACAAATGCTTTTGCGGCAATGTCGCGTACATAACATTCCGATTGCGTGCAACCGCTACAGCGCCGATTTGATGCTGACAAGCACGCTTTGGGATGATGATTCCTACGTTCCGATGGAACCGAAATATATTCAGTTTGAGCGAAATTGATGGAAATTAAAAAGAGTTAAAACATTAAAAAATAATATTTTATGAAATTAAATTTGGCAGTTTTGGCGGGCGATGGAATCGGACCCGAGATTGTGGAACAGGCGTTAAATGTGGTAAAAACCGTTTGCGTGAAATTCGGTCACGAATTGACGTACCGGACGGCATTGACGGGAGCATGCGCCATCAAGGCGACGGGAAACCCGTATCCCGACGAGACGCACGAAATCTGCATGGCGAGCGACGCGGTGCTGTTTGGCGCCATCGGTTCGCCCGAATACGACAACGATCCGACCGCCAAAGTGCGTCCCGAACAGGGATTGCTGGCGATGCGCAAGAAACTGGGCTTATTTGCCAATATTCGCCCCGTAACGACTTTTCCGTCGCTGCTGGACAAATCGCCGCTGCGGAGGGAAATTGTCGAAGGCGTTGATTTGATGTGTGTTCGGGAATTGACCGGCGGTTTGTATTTCGGTCGTCCGCAGGGACGCAGTGAAGATGGCACAACTGCTTATGACACTTGCGTTTATACCACGGACGAAATCGTAAGAATCGTACGGCTTGCCTATCAATATGCTTCTAAGCGACGCAAAAAACTGACCGTTGTGGATAAGGCGAATATCCTGGCGACGTCGCGTCTGTGGCGGGCTGTGGCGCAGGAAATCTCCAAAGATTTTCCGGAAATAGAAACCGAATACATGTTCGTGGACAACGCGGCGATGCGGCTCATTCAAAATCCGCGCAGTCTGGACGTGCTGGTAACGGAAAACATGTTTGGCGACATCCTGACGGACGAGGCGAGCGTGATTACGGGGTCTCTCGGCATGTTGCCGTCGGCTTCGATCGGGCTGCATACGTCTGTTTTTGAGCCGATTCACGGTTCGTATCCGCAGGCGGCGGGGAAAAATATTGCGAATCCCCTGGCGACTATCCTGTCTGCCGCGCTGATGTTCGAGTACGCTTTCGATTTGCAGGA
>JAITMT010000144.1 GCA_031277235.1 Tannerella sp. | reverse complement strand
CATATTTCCGCATCTTCCATTCTCCGGTATTTCCATTGACTGTATATTCTGTAACGTGCATTCGAAAGCCGGGTTCTATGACAATTATCCATTTTGGAGGCTCCGTTTCTTTTCCCGATACATCATATTTTGCTTTTATAAAACCGATACTCATATACCTCATAATTTCACGGTAGAAAGTGCCGTCTGTTTTTAACGGACTTTCGTCTGCAACCTTGTTCTCACCTGTTTTACGGTTGAACCAGCCTTCTTTTTCCAGAAGACGGATTATGTCTTCGCGTTTGATTTTTCCAAACTTTTCGTCTTCATTTACTTTTTTTATACAATATCCGTTTTCATCGTATTCCTCGTAGATGCCAAAACGTACACTACCCCAAAAATTTGCTTTACTTTTAATATTACCGTTAAGATGAAAAAATTTAACAATTTCATGAAAATCAGATGCAGGTAAAAAATCCGTATAATCCAATTCCTTTTCTGATTTATTCATCACTCTAACCGTATCACCTATTTTTATCTTAATAATAGTTCCTTCAGTAGCATATTTTTCAGCTGCTTCAAAATCAAATCTTTCGTAATTTCTATCCATAACCGTATCGTTTTTTAAATTTACTTTTTCTTTGTTATTATCTCTCTGTACTGTAAATATATCGTTTTTGAACATCAAAGTGTCTGCAGTTTTTGTTTCTTTGTTCCTGTTATAATTACCTTGACAGCTACAACCTATGAATATCAAAACGATTAATATAATATTTTTCTTCATAAAAAATTTTTAAATATAAGTATTTAATACCTGCCACTGCCAATGGAAAAAACTTTGGCGGTTAACGTCAACATGATGGCTGTAATCCATGATATTGTCTGTCTTTCCGTCTTCGTAAGTATAGCGGGCACCCTGGTCCGGATTTCCGTAAAAAGTATGCTGTAATCCCAAAGCATGACCCAATTCGTGTATCGGGGTAGATTCATTAGCACCTGAAAAACAAACTGTGAATCTGTTTTCGATTACAGAGGAAAAACCATTTACCGTATTTGCAGGGTCAGGTATGAAAAATATCTTATATTGATCGGGATTATAAGATGTCCCTACCCCCTGCTTTAATATATTTATTAAAGCACTGCTCCCGTGAGTTTTATAATCGAAAGTATCTTTTATGCCATCACCTTTTAACGCATCTATGCACAAATTTGAATAAGAAGTATTGCCTGTAAGATTAATTTCTACCACTTTAATATCGGCTTTGACATATGCCTGTTGCAAAAATCTTTTCAAATTTGTTTCCTCACTACCTTTTATCCCTGATATAGCTGACCTATTCGTATCAAGATTTGTTTTCACATTATAGAACACTACATCTATCGTTTTCCAATGAGCATCATCGTTGGGCAGGATGCGCAACATGCCGCACAGTTCGGGTGGTATAACTGACTTACCCTGTATGATTTTAGATTTCACTCTGCCATCTTTTTTTTCCGCCATTTTTTGCCCCTCCAAACCGGCAATGGCATACACTTTCAAACGGACTTCTTTATCAAACTTTTTGTTACATTTTATTGTTAATTCATAAAGTTTGGGTTTATCCATTTCCGATGTAACAGGCGGGTTTTCAATTTCAGCGTCTTTTACTCCCTTGATGGTAACCGTTATAAAACCTTCCGTTTCAATGCGGGGATTGTCAAAGGCAAACAGTATCTGTCGCGGTGATTCTTTAACACGCAAAAAAAGTTGTAGTGTGGCTTCGTTATACTTTTGGGAAGCATCACTCACTACAGTCATCACAGGTGTTAAATATTCTGTTATCCAGGCAGGCATAGTACTACCAAACATATTACCCATACTGATTTTCACATAATCATCTTTGTGCCGTTCAGCCATATCATTATCCGCTATAAAATTATCTCGAGCGTTCGATCTACTATATTGTACCAACGGGTTCCCACTACCCGTACCTGAATTGTTCGAATTCAGAACTATTCGACGTCCATTGGATGCAGTTGAATCATCTTCCCAGTGCCTCCCCAGAATACCTCTGTCAGGAAAATCTTTTTCGTAGAACGGCTGGTCGTTGCAGGGAATGTTTATGTCAAAATTTTGACGAGTTCGTCTATGTGTCTTTGGCATTTTCGTATATCCTGTCTTCTCGTTCATATCGCCAATCCGGTACCAGGAAAATCCGAACGTGCCTTTGTAGTTCTTCGATGGTCTGAAATCAACCCTGCATGTTGCTTCGCTGGCATAATCGGCTTCACGGCGTTTACCGATTGACGCAAATACCCGTGTTGGCTGAAAACTTTTGAACGCATCGCTGTCCGTTTCATACGGAATAGAGGCTTCCATGTCAATATCGCCCTGTTTATAACGGCAATATACGGTTATATCCCGGTTTTTATCTTCATGAAATTTGTAGGTTATACTGGCGATATTATTCCGGACGGTTTCAATACGCGTATAATCGGTATTTGTTTCGCATATAACCTGCTTACCGTACAGTCCACGCGTGTGAATATGTAAATATACCGTTTCATTTTTCACAAGCGGTTTTGTCCGCCTCGCCGCAAGTTTTCCAAATTGTATTTCTTTCTCATCCGACCAAAAAACTGCGATAATTTTCGGTTCTTTCACTTCGCTACTCAATATCTCTACCGGAATAGTATGTGTAAGCAGACTTGTATCCGGCAGTGTTTGAGGATTTATATAAAAAAATGACGAAACCATCAACGAAAAGGTAAAGTTAAAAGTCCCTCCCGCCAGTTCTTCGGGTACCGTAACTTCTACCGTACATTCATCCAAAGGAGGAGAATCTAAAATAACCCATCGGTTCTCTTTTACAACATTCGCCTTGAGGGAGATCGGACCAATCGAATGAGTTAAGTCGTTTTTTTGCTCATACAGATAGCACATGACGGATATTTTTTCACCGGGCGCAATCGGGCGTGTCAAGTACAACGTGAACGGTACTTTTTCGTTCGCCCGTATCTTCCGGTTGCCGTCCCTGCCGGTTTTGATGGATTTGATGCCTATAAATTCTTCCATATCTGATAAATTGAATTACCGAGTTTGAAAATCTTAAAAATCAAGTTTCTTCAACCGTAACTTTTTTCAGGCAGTCAAGCGGCTGTCCGTTAAACAGTTTTTCTCCGGTCGGGTCTATCTGCTTCAGCAACGGACTCTGTTTCATGGTTACGGGCATGGGGATTTGTCCGTGCGATATGAAACGGATACAGTCCATACCGCCCATAACACAGGTGGCTTTGCTTTGGTCGGTCAGCAGGGTGGCAATTCGGTTTACCTTCGCTTTCGTGAACGTGTCGCTCCACATCACCACATTCGGCACACACGTTTTAGGGGGCCACGATGCCCTGCACACCGCAAAAGCCGGCGGATAAAAAACGTTTCCGAGATTCATGGATGTGCCTGCCAGACTTTTACCATTGATATGCGCAAACTTCTGGTCTGTAACTTTCATTCTTGCGGGCGCCGTGCCAAAGTTGCACATACAGGGTGCCCCATCTACCGCAAATTTTTCTTTCATACGTGTTTCAATCTTTTTATATCCAAAAATTGTCTGTTATTCTTTCTGTATTTTCATCTCTCGAAAGGGTTATTTTTCTTCGATAATACGTATCATCATCCTTTAACAGATTGATATACAGTTTCATTTCCTGAATGTCGCCTGCAACAGCACGTTTGCAGTACACTGTCCCCTCGTTCCGCAGGACGTCAGTCAGTTGGAATGCAGGATGTATTTCGTAATTGTCTTCCGGCATCCTGACAGGAATACTGTCTTTATGAAGTATCGGCTTCTTTTTCCGCAGGGCGTAATACATCAATTGAATATCCGGAAAAGGAAAGTCAAAAATGTGAAAATACCAGTCGGATCTGTCTGTATCCCTGAAATAAAACTGGATGAAAGCATCGCGCCCCAGTCCCATTCGTAGCGTTTTTTCGTCTTTCATATTATCTTTGGCTGCTTTTAGGTATTGTTCAAATTCAAAACTTTGATATTTGCTGTTCAATTCCTTTTCCTTGTTCGACCGGCGTGTCCTGACCTCATCAAAATTTTCAATGGACAATATTTCTCCGTCTTCTTCTACATTCAATACCAGCGGGTACAGACTGTCTCCCAATTCCATCATGATAATTTCCGAAATATCTCCGGGCGATTCTCCGTCAATTTGCATGCCATGCCTTTGGAGCAGTTCAAAACGGTACGTTTTCTTAACTTTGTGCGCCAATACATCCTGTTTATACATGACAGTCGCTGTCCGGTCGTCAGGGAAAATATGACTGACGCTGACAATATACGTGTCCTGAAGATTTCTGAAATGAAACATGCCATTCCTTACTGAGCGATGAATACATCTGAGCCGCTTTGTATCGTAATATCCGACTGTGATATAATGTCGGTTTTATCCATACTTGTAATTTTTACGTTACTTTTGGCATTTTCAATTATTTCATTCCCCGACTGTACATTTACGTTGCCGGTCGAAGTCTGCGCTTTCAGATGATTATCCACATTGACAGTCAGGGAATCGCCTACGGAAAGATGGTGATTTTCTCCTACCGTCTGCTTGAATTCTGCACCTACCGACTGCTGGGTATCTTTTCCCGATGAAAGCATGAGTGAATTGCTTGCCGAGATTTCAATATCTTCCGAGACAATCGTAACTTTCTTGGGAGCATAGATTTTCATTTGTTCACCGACAGTATCCATCAGGATGAGATTGCCTGCTATATCGGTAACGGTGATGGATTTTTTCCCTTCCGAATCGTTAAATTCAATGATATGTCCGCTACGGGTTTTAATGGATTTGATGTTATTGTCTATTTTTCCGCCCTCTCCTTTATTTTCAGGGAATATGGCTCCTGTCATGTAAGGTCTGTTCGGATCGCCATACTCAAAGTCTATCATGACCTGATCGTCGATTTCGGGGATAAAGACATGCCCCCTGTTTTTGGCAAAAACCTTGCTTGATCCTGCATCCTCAGTCTGTACTCTTATCCAGTTGGTTGTTTTACCCGTATTTTTCTGCCACTGGGTTTGTACCTTTATCCGTCCGCGTTTTTGGGTATCTACATTTTCTTTTACCCATGCAAGTTGCGGATAAGCCTTCGGATAGTCAATCTGTTTCATGGGTATGTTTTCCACCGTGGACGGAATCCCGACAAATGAATTGCTGTATTCAGCCTTTATGTCGAACTCGTGCACAACCGATGTAACCAGAAACGTATCGACGTCCTTTTTGGTGGTTAGCATGTTTTCGGGCAGTTTTACCTTTATCTTTCCGCCGATTTTTACCTTGCTGGTCTGCGACGTGCCGCTGACTGTCAGCATGCTGAAGGTGGCGCGGTTTTTCTCCACCTTGCCAACATCTTCCAGTTCCTTCTCGTTCAGCGCCGTCGCCTCTAATGGAAGCGTTGCTTCGGAAGTATAGATCGCCGACGACCTGCCCTGTACCACCGTATGGTAGCCTTCGGTACCCGGATCCGGCACTTTCCTGTCGGTTTTGCGGTCGTCATGGACGAGATAATGGTAACGTTCCATCATTGAAGGTACAAGGTTCGCGCCCAGGTCGAACGTCGTAATCTCGCTCTCGAAGGTCGCATCTTCCTCCTTACCGTCCTGTTTTCCGAAATAGCATTTCTGACCGTCGTAGAAAAACCATTCCCCGTATATCCAACTCAGCCGGTTCAGAAACTCGAAACAGGTCTCGCCGTACTGGCAGATGTAATCTATTTTTCCCGTAAATTTTGGCTGCGGAGTTACTTCGCCCCCGTTTCCGGAGGTGCCGACTGCTTCCGATACGATACCGTTCAGTGTCATGTCCATAAACGAATCCATCGTTTTGGAGCCGTCCAGTTTTGCCGTTGGACTGCTCCCGGATATCCGTATGTGATTCTGCCCGCCGTGATGCCCGATGACCGATGCGCCGGTTATCATGCCCTTAAACAGGTTTACACCCTCTCCGTTCCGGTGCTTCATTTCTATTTTTACATCCTTTCCCAGCAATTCGAAAATCCCGGAGGGGGACTGCATCCATAACGAATCAAGGTCGTTGTAGTCCACTACCAGATCCATCGTGTGGTGACTGTTGAATCCCTGTTCCAGACGGAGTTTGATGACGTAACAGTCTTTCCCGCCCACGTTTGCCTCAACTTCTACCTTATTTGATTCCATAGACATAAAAAAATTGGTTTTTCACATTTTCGCGCGAAAGTTACGGACTATTTTTCTTTCCTCCAAATATTTATTAATATATTTTTTGTAAAATTTGATTAATATTATTTAAACTAATGATTACTAATATATTGTATTTTGCTGTATTTTTTTGCTATTTTTTCATCGTTCCCGCTTTCTTTCCCGCCTATTCCTTCACGGATTTCTCGTATTCCTCCACCTGCCTGCGTATGATTTTGATGCTGTCGCCATACTGGAACTGCTCTTCCAGTCGGTAAAGATTTTTTTCACTGATTTGTCCCTGCATTTTGATGTACCGGTATTTCAGGTCGTTTTCTTTGTATTGACCGATGCTTTTTCGCTGTTCGCCAATAAAGTAAGACAAGCCGAGAATGGTTAAAGCCATAATTGTCAGTGAAAGAAAAACCTTACTCGAACGGATATCTATTGTATGACGGTGGTGATGTTCGACTTTGGCTGGTTTCTTCACTCCCTCCATCACATTTTCCAACTTTTCCGCGAGATTGTTTACGGTTGTCATGTCAACCTGTGCCGGTTCGGTTGGGACATTTGTATGTTTGTTTAACTTGCTGTTTATTTCCTCGAACATTTCATATACTGTGGAAACGTCCATTTTGTTTGTATTGACCATAAATATTTATTGTTTAATCGTTTAGGTGTTTAACTGTTTAGAGTCTGAATCCTTTTTTCCTTTTCTTCTTTTGATGTTGTTTCAGTAATTCCGCTTCTTCGGGGTTGTAATCCGTTCCTGACGGTTGAATTTCAAATAACGCACTCAATGCTGAACCTGCATTTTCCAAAACGGATAGATGATTATGTTCCTGCCGGATAGGTACGTCATGTGCTATTTCATTCCGTTTCAATTGATAATCAATCTTTGAGTAACTGAATTGCCTGTCTATCTTTGAGCCGTTGAAGGTATATCCGTTCCTTTCAAAACGTACGCCCTGAACTTCTTCCGTATTGCCTTTATATTTGAAATTCATTGTAATTGCCTGCTTTTTCAAAGAATCGTATAAATCTTTCCAGTTTCTGCATTGGGGAACTGCCTGTTTCAATGCGTTGTAAATCTCATATTTCGTTTTGTCAGGCTCTTTCAGACGGTGGATTTTTACGTTCTCCTTACCTGTTGCAAAATACAGTCCGTATTTCTCCGTCAGTTCCTTACAGATTTTTTCACTGCGGTAACGGTCGTTTCTGTCCGAAACGGTTTTGCCGTTGTTATCTATCCGGTTGAAAACAATGTGGATGTGTGGATGCTCCCTGTCGTGATGCCGTCCGATAATGTATTGTGTATTTACGATACTCATTTTTGCCATGTATTCTCCGGCAATCTGCACCATTTTCGCATTCGTCAGTTTATCCTTATCATGTGTCGAAAAATCCAGCGAGATATGCCCGACCGTTTTGGAGACTTTCGGGTTCAGCCCGGTTTGAGCGACGCAACTGCGGATGATGGATTCTTTGCTTTTGTATCGAATACCTTCGGCTGCCAGCAG
This sequence comes from Tannerella sp., assembly GCA_031277235.1. GTDB lineage: Bacteria > Bacteroidota > Bacteroidia > Bacteroidales > Tannerellaceae > Tannerella. The sequence continues at coordinate 871 of JAITMT010000144.1, read as the reverse complement.
TTCGGTTTTCTTCGCTTTGTCAAGGACGTAGTTGATTACGCCCTTGAAACTTTTTCCCTTAACTATTTTGGCTATCATTTTCCATCCGGTTTATAACGTTATCAATTTTGTCCGCCAGATAAAGATATTCGTTTCGTGCATTGGTATAGCCTTCTGCGTTTGCCTTTCTTGCAATCTGGTTCAGGTTGTTTCCCATGCCGGAAAGTTTCCGGATGCAGTCCATCTGTTCCGGCGTGAGCCGCTGACGGATTTGACAGTTGATGATGGCCAATCTCGCCACTTCGGTAACGGTCATTCCTGCCTGTGTCGCTTTTGCTTTCAGCGTATAAAAATCCTCCGTACAGAGATTGACCGCTATCCGGTATTTTAACTTTTCGGCGGGACTCAGTTTCGGTCGTCCGCCCGTTCTGTTTTTTATCATAATCATACAGTTTTGAATGGAGACCGGCGGGATAATTCACCGTTTCGATGCACTCGAAACATAAACTTGCTCCGCTAAAAAACATATTGCTGTTATTATTCCCGATACTCATAATTTGAATCCTGTTTTTTTCTTTTTTACTTCCTGTTTTGCGGTCAGTTTCTTCCCGCACAGGTAATCGTTCAAATCCTTGTATTCCCGGTAATAAACGGATTGGTCGGATACCCTGTAACCGCACCGGTCGCTGATGATACGCTGTGCGTCCGTTCCGGCTCTGTCATTGTCCAGAAAACAGAATTTTGTTTCATAACTGCCGATGATGTCGAGCGCTTTGGGCAGGTTTGCCACAGAGTTCAGTATGACATAATCATTTTCCATTTCAATGTCCGGATGTTCAGGATGATGCTTCCTTTTCAGGGTGAGATAGGAAAGGTAATCCATAAACCCCTC
>JAITMT010000136.1 GCA_031277235.1 Tannerella sp. | reverse complement strand
TTTAAAGCCTTCCATATAACGCTTGATGGTGATAAAGAGTACCACGACAAGACAAGAGTTGCAAAAAAAGTATCATCTTTCGAGACAATACTGCATAATTTAATCGGTATTGTTAATTTAATATATACAATTCGTTATTTTGCTTGAGAAACAATAATCTTATATAATTTCTATTTTTAAATTACCTAAAAAAGAATTATCCTTGCAGCCTGAAATCTTAAAAAAGTAAATTTATGGGACGCAAAGTAAAACAGTTTAAAAATTACACGACCGGACAGGTAGAGGCGATATTTAAAAGCAGTAAAAACAACCTTGCGAGCGTAAAACTTTATGCCATAATCCAGCTGATACGGGGCTGCAGCACATACAGGCTTGAGGAGTTTTTCCGTGTAACACACCGTCAAATCAGCACTATTCTTCCCTGTTTCCCGAACTGCCTACCTCGTCCGTTGACAGTCGTTTCATGGATTCCTTCTATACGTTTATCATGGAGCGCCTGAACGAATCGGAAATCAATATGAACGAATTTTATAGGGAAATCGGAATGAGCCGTTCCGCTTTCTATCGGAAACTGAAATCCTTGTCCGACCTTTCTCCGGTTGACTTAATCCGCAACACCCGTATGCAGTTTGCTTCCAAATATTTAAAAGAGACTGATTTGAGTATTTCCGAAATTGCATACAAAGTCGGCTTCAGTAGTCCCTCCTATTTTACCAAAACTTTCAAGTCTTATTTCAACCAATCCCCGTCCGAAATTCGGATGAACAAGTGACTGTTCATTACATGTATGTGATTATAAATCAGTTTTGTATATAAAATTGAGACAATATTACATTCTTTCGGGACAGAATTTATATCCGCAAAGCCGGAAAACGGGTATATTTGTATCCTGAAAAAACAATAGTTGTACCATGAAATCATTCATTATTATAGGATTAGCCTTTTTATCGGTCGTTTTATCCGCGCAGACATTGCAGTGGAGGGAAGTGGCTCCGGGCGTATGGAAAACGGTGTACGGTAGTCCCGAAGCGTATAATTTGTTATCTGCCGCAGGGGTTGACCCTAATCAGGATGCAATCCAAAAGATGGCAAAAACGGATTTATCGCCGGTGATGGACGCGATAAAAGCCGAAACCATCAACGGGCAAGTGTATCTCCGTTTTCCATTGGAGAGAGGGGAAGAGATTTTCGGACTGGGATTGAATTTTCAAACCGTACATCAACGTGGAAAAATCCTGAATCTGCATATGGATCATTACGGCGGCAAGGATAATGGTCGCAGCCATGCGCCGGTGCCTTTTTATGTATCGTCTCGCGGCTACGGCGTGTTGATCAATTCGGCTGAGTACCTCACTGTTTATGTGGGAACCGGAGTCCGTAAAGACAGCCAAAATCCGCCGGAGGTTAAAGACCGTAACACCGATAAAACTTGGTCGTCGCGTCCCTATTCGGATGCAATTGAGGTACTTATTCCGGCCGGCGGCGTAGAAGTCTTGGCCTTTTCGGGACCTACGCCATTGGATGCCGTACGCCGGTATAATCTGTACTGCGGCGGCGGAACGCTTCCTCCGCGTTGGGGACTTGGTTTCACCCAACGGGTACACCGTTTGTTTACAGCCGATCAGGTCATAGAAGAAGCCTCCGAGTTTGAAAAACGCGGTTTCCCGCTTGATTTTATCGGCTTGGAACCGGGATGGCAGTCTCGTTCCTATCCGTGTACGTTTGAATGGGACAAAGGGCGCTTTCCCGACCCGGCGAAATTTGTCAAAACCATGAAAGACAAAGGTGTTCGTATCAATTTATGGACAAATCCATACATATCGCCCGAAGCTTCTATTTATAAAGCCATAGAACCATATACCGCTTCCCATACGGTTTGGTGCGGGATTGTCCCCGATCTTGCCCATCCGAAGGCGCGTGAAATACTGTCGGCACAACTGAAAAAAGATCAGGTGGATATCGGGGTAGGCGGCTATAAAATCGACGAAGTAGATGGATATGATCATTATTTATGGCCGGATGTAGCCACCTTTCCATCGGGTATAAGCGCCGCAAAAATGCGGCAAACATACGGTGTGCTTGCCATGAAATTGACTGACGAATTATACCGTCAACGCAACGAGCGGACGTTCGGGTTGGTACGCGCTTCCAACGCCGGCGGCAACAACCTGCCTTATGTCATTTACAACGATTATTATAGCCATCAGGATTTCATCACGGCGCTCATCAACAGCAGTTTCTGTGGTGTACTATGGACGCCTGAAGTCCGGGGTTCGAAAACCGGAGAAGAATGGTTGAGACGTTTCCAATCGGTCGTTTTCTCTCCGATGGCCATGATCAATGCCTGGAGTAGTGGTACCAAACCCTGGTCTTTTCCCGAAGTAGCCGAACAAGTGAAATACTACGCCTCTCTGCGAATGCAACTCATGCCTTATTTTTATACCGAATTTGCCAAATATCACTTCGAAGGAACGCCGCCTTTTCGCGCAATGGCGCTCGAAGCCGGATTTAGAACAGATAATCGGAAGGAAGTGAACGAACAAAATTTGGAAAACAATCCTTATTTAGAAGCGGTGAGCCGAGAGTGTAAAGACCAATATATGGCCGGCGAATATCTGTTGGTGGCGCCGATGTTTGCGGGGCAAACCTCACGCAAGGTAATTCTTCCGCAAGGAAAATGGTACGATTTTTACACCGGCGATTTCGTCGGCGAAGGCAAGGAAATTACCGTAACGTCCGAATTAGACAAAATACCGGTGTTTGTAAAAGACGGGGCTTTAATTCCCATGATGAAAACCCGTCTGCATGCTCCGGCAAGAGGTGAAAAAATGGATATTGAAATACGTCATTACGGGGAAAACCCCGGACACTACTTTCTCTACGACGACGATGGCGAAACTTTCGATTACGAAAAAGGCGTTTATTCCTGGCGTGAAATCAAGCTTGCGAAAAACAGAAAAGGTCAATGGGAAGGCGCTGTGTCAAAAGCCGAAAAAGGGAAGCCGGACAATATCGGAAAAGTAACTTTCAAATTTATGGGAAAATAAAATCAAGATATGAACAGATTATTCTTTTTCGCAATCTTTCTGTATGCGGCAATTATCCCGATTTTCGCTCAGACAGGACAAACCGCAAAGACTTTCAATATTTTGGATTTCGGCGCGACGGGCGATGGCAAAACGCTCGATTCGCCTGCAATTCAGAAAGCCATTGACGCCTGTACGCAAGCCGGCGGCGGAACCGTTTTTATTCCAACCGGCACGTATCTGTCGGCAACCATTGCACTGAAAGACAACGTGCGGCTGTATCTCGAAAAGGATGCGCTGTTACTGGGTACTACCGATTACAAAGCATACGACAACCTCGATCCCTTTACCGAAGGTTTGGGAATTGATGTGGGATGGGCGTTTCTGGTAGCCATTGACGTGAAAAATGTGGCTCTTGAGGGCGAAGGCGTCATCGATGGGCAGGGGGCGGCGATCAAGGAAAGGCATATTGCCGAAGACACCCGTTCCGAAGGACAAATCTGGGGCAGGCGTCCGTTCCTGCTGCGCGTACTTCGGTGCGACGGCGTAAGGGTAAAAGGCGTCACCCTGAAATACGCCGGCGCATGGACGTCGCATTATGCACAAAGTCAAAATATTGTCATTGAAGACGTAAAAATCATCAGCCGCGGCGTGGCGCACAACGACGGTATCAACATTGACGGCTGCCAACATGTTCGGATTCGCAACTGCGACATCGACAGCGGTGACGATGCCCTTTGTTTCAAGGCTACGTACAGCAAGGCGCCCTGCTATGATATTACCGTTTCCGACATGCGCCTGAAAAGCAATCAGGCAGGTATCAAAATGGGAACCGAATCCATGTCGTCATTCGAAGATATCCGTATTTCAAAATGTCATATCTACGACACGCGCAACGGCGGTATCAAGCTTTTCACAGTCGACGGCGCGCATTTGCGCAATATCGAAATTACCGACATCACGATGGACAACGTGCGGACGCCGATGATGTTCCGACTGGGTTCGCGTTTGAACGTTTTCCGTAAAGACGAAGATACGCGGCAAATCACCGGAACATTTGACCATGTGTTTATCCGCAACATCAAGGCAAAAAGCGATCCACAAACACAATTGACAAATGCTACAGGTATTATTATTACAGGTGTTCCGGGACATTACATCAATAATCTGACGCTCGAAAACATCGAAATAGAATTGCCGGGCGGCGGAACTGTCGAACAGGGTCATCGCGAGGTGCCGGAAAATATTGATGTATATCCTGAAGTGAACAGATTCGGACCTTATTTCCCAGCTTACGGTGTGTGGGCGCGGCATGTGAAAAATCTACAATTGAATAACGTAACTTTTCGACTGACACAGTCCGATTTGCGTCCGGCGCTAATTTGTCGAGACGGCGAGCATATCATCATCAATAATTTCAGGGCGGAAGCTGCGCCGGGCTCGGAAACCGTGATGCGGATGGACAGCGTGCGGTACGCCTACATCGCAACGCCTGAAATTGAAGGTTCTTCCGACGCTCTGTTGCAATTGACGGGAAAATGGAATAAAGATATCTACCTTGATGGGAAACTATCGGCGCAGGTGAAGCAAATGGTATCAGGCGCCGACGCATCGGTCGTTGAGCAGCGCCCATACCCCGATGCAGCCAATACGGCGATAGCCGGGGCATCTCTTCCATACGCGCCCGGTAAAACGCCGAAATCGTGGGCTGTTGCAACGGCACAATCCGTTATGGCGCGTTGGCCCGATTATTCCAAGGCCTACTGGAATTCATGGACTTACGTGAATAGTTACATGGCGTGCGCTTTCGAACGTCTGTACCGCGCCACAGGCGACACTGCGTATATGGGCTATATCAAACGTTACATTGACGGCTTTATCGACGACGAGGGTAATTTCCGTGCCGTGCGCAATCACAAGGGCGTTACCCGAATGCCGTCGTACTGCAGCAATTTGGACGGTATGATGGCTGGGAATACAGTGGTGATGATGTATGAACATTATAAAGACCCGCGCTATAAAAAAGCGGCGGAAACCATCCGCAAATGTTTCGACGGCTATCCGCGCAACAGCGACGGCGGCTTCTGGCACGGCAACGGCACAAACGGACAAATGTGGATTGACGGCATTTTCATGGGACAGATGTTTTTGCTGCGTTACGGAAAATCCATCGGCGACAGTCAATATGCTTGGGACGAGGCTGCATTGCAAATCACAGCCTATGCCAAACGCGGCGAGCAGGGCAATTCGGGCTTATACGTACATGGAGTGTACGAACCCGGACACACAACGCGAGAATGTCGCTGGGCCGACCCGCTGACGGGAAAATCACGCGAAGTGTGGAGTGAAGGTTTGGGTTGGTACGCATTAGTGCTGGTAGAAGCGCTGGAAACGATTCCTTCAACACATCCGAAATACAACGAAATCAAGGATATATATGTCCGGATGGTCGCAGCATTAAAAAAGACGCAAGACCCCAAAACCGGGGGCTGGTTTCAGGTGGTGGATAAAATCGCCCGAGCCGACAACTGGATGGATACTTCGGGTAGCGCCATGTTTGTATATGCCATTCAGCAAGGCATCCGGTTAGGCGTCATCAGCAAAAAGGATTACGGCGAAGTGGTGCAAAAAGGCTATCGCGCTATCTGCAACAACGCAAAAATCAACCGTCACGGATTGGTGGATATTTCCGAAGCCTGCGATGGATTGGGCGTACAGGAAAATTACGACAAGTACATCCATTACCGGAAATCGTTGAACGCAAAAGAAGCGGTGGTTGGTTTTGTGTGGGCAACGGAAATCGTGGAAAGAGAGAAGATAAGTACGTCCGTTGATACCGGCGACGCCCACACCGGAGAGACGCTTCTCAAACTCGACTCGCCGGAAGTAGTCGCTGCCCGCCTCGAATGGTGGCGCAATGCACGCTTCGGAATGTTTATCCACTGGGGGCTGTATTCACAGTGGGGTTGTCATTATCCCGCTGCCGACGGTACGCTGCTCAACGGAAAAACCGAGCACATGATGCGTCATCTGCAAATTCCGCGCCTCGAATATGCGAAAATAGCAACCCTCTTCAATCCTGTGAAATTCAACGCCGACGAATGGGTAAAAGTTGCCCGTGACGCCGGAATGAAATACCTGATTATCACTTCGAAACATCACGATGGATTTGCGATGTTCAACAGTCCGGGCAACGACTATAACATCGTCGAACGCAGCCCGTGGGGGCGCGATCCTGTTAAGGAACTCGCCGACGCCTGCCTGCGAAACGGACTGAAATTCGGCGTCTATTACTCGCTCGGTCGCGATTGGGACGACCCCGACGTACCCACCGATCTGATGCCTGATGGAAGTACCCGTACCAATTATTGGGACTTCCCCGACGAATCGGCGAAAGATTTTTCGAGATATTTTGAACGCAAGGTAAAACCGCAAATCCGTGAACTACTCACACAATACGAAAATATTGACATGCTTTGGTTCGATACTCCTGAAAAAATATCCCCCGAACAAAGCATTGAGTTGCTCAAACTCATTCACAGCATCCGGCCCAATTGCATTACGAATCAGCGTATCGGTAACCGCTATGGCGATTATCGTGTGGAAGAACAGAATATTCCCGTCGAAAAAATTACCGACCCGTGGGAAACCTGCATGACGCTCAACCGCCATTGGGGTTATTACCTTGGCGACGAAAACTGGAAACCTCTCGAAACCGTTGTGCGCAATCTCATTGACATTGTCAGTAAGGATGGCAATTTCCTGCTCAATGTCGGTCCTACCGGCGAAGGCGTGATTCCGGCGCCCTCCATCGAGCGGCTGCACGAAACGGGCAAATGGCTGGCAATAAACGGTGAAGCGATTTACGGAGCGTCCGGCAGCCCCATCGGTAAACCCGAATGGGGACGTGCGACACAAAACACAGATAGAAACACGATATACCTGCACGTCTTCGATTGGCAAGCCGACGGAAAACTGTCTGTGTCGGGCTTGAATCCTGCGAAAATCGCTTCGGCCAAATTGCTTGCAACAGGAGAAACGCTTCAGGTATCTGCCGACAACGAAGGCATTCCCGTCATCTCCCTGCCTAAAAACGCACCCGACAAAATATCATCCACGATTGTGTTGAAAATGAAATGAAATAATCAAATAAAATATAACAAATATGACAACCAGAAGAGAATTTATTAAGAAAACAGGCGTCGGTATTTTAGCCTCTGCCGTTCCGACAGGAATTTTACAGGCGGCGGGAGCATTTGTTATGCAACAGCAACCCGCACAGCAGGCAACTCCGTATAATTGGATGCCCGATGCCATCAATCAGCCCATCGGTACGGCGCGCGGCATATTTCCCGGACGTGTCGCTTGGGCGCATGCCCCGGGCGCTGCACATTGGAACGGCGAGTGGAAATCCATGGACAGCCCGTGGTGGATCGACGAAAACACCGACCAGCAGCGCGTCACGGCGATGATTGCCGATGTACTCGAAAAAGTATCCGGTAAGAAAAAGTTCGATCAGGCATGGAAAGCCATCTTCGAGTATCACAACCAATCTGTTGGGCGCGGAAAACGCGGCTACCGGGACGATGAAATTGTGGCTGTGAAGATCAACATGAACGCTACCGGACGGGCCATACGCGCCAACAATTATTCGGATGTGGCGCCCCAAACCGTATATGCCGTAGTGGAACAATTGGTAAAATACGCCGGCGTACCGGAAAACAAGATATTAGTGTACGATGCCAAACGTCCCGTATATGTCGCTGTGACGCACAAGGTGTGGAAGGATTTCAAGGATGTGCGCTTCATGCAGGAAAGGGCTTTGGTTGATGAACAGAAACACCCGTCGTATGGTGATCACCGTCTCTTCGAGTTGCCTGATTGGGTAAAGGGAATGCAATACTCCAACGGTATTGATTACAAAAACGCCACCCAAATACCCCGTCAGGTAAAGGAGGCAACCTACATCATCAACCTTGCCCTGTTGAAATGTCACTCGTATCCGTACTCGAATATGGAGAAAGGTGACGAGGGACAAACAGCAGTTTCCATGCTGGGCAAAAATCACTTCGGTTCGATTCTGGGACCATCCGACCTCCATGCGGTAATGAACACCAACCGCGACGCCAAACCAAAAGCCTATTCGCCGTTGGTAGATCTCGCAGCGTCGCCAACGCTCGGTAAAAAGACCATTCTTTACATGCTCGATGGACTATACGCTTCGCGCAAACATTCGTCGTATGCCTTACACTTCCCCAATGCGCCTTTTCTCAATAAGATATATCCGTATGCCAATCCCGAATGGCCCTCATGTATTCTTGCTTCATTGGATGGCGTGGCGCTGGATTCAGTGGGTTTGGATATTTTGTATTCCCAAACAAAAAACAATATAGATGTGGAAAATCAAAACCGCCCCTGGATGCTTATTCGCGAAAATGCCGACGATTATCTTCACGAGATGGCAACACCCGAAAATCCGCCTTCGGGAACGAGGTATGTGCAGGACAGCAAGCCGGTAACCAGCCTCGGCGTACACGAACACTGGGACAGCGACGAAACGCGCCGCTACTCGCGTAATCTTTCCAAAAACGGGAAAGGAATTGAATTGATATACACTAAATTGGGATAATAATATTAAAACCATGAAAATCATTCTTATATCAATACTCCTGTCGCTATCCGCCATTGTGCGGGCGCAGGACGGCAACTTGAAAAAATGGACTCAAGAGACAGATCCGAAAACAGTAGGAACGCTGGTGGCAAAACGTTTTGTGGCAAGCCCACACAACAGTTTCCGCCCGCCCGCGCCGCCCAATTCCATCACCTATCCGGAAGTATGCGCGTGGTATGGCACTTTGCGTTTTGCAAAAACCACAAAAGACAAAGAATTGCTTGAGCAACTTAAAAACCGCTTCATGCCGTTCTTTGGCGCTGAAAAGAACCTGATTCCCAAGCCGGCACACGTTGACGCCAATGTATTTGGAGCGATTCCGTGCGAATTGTACATGCAGACAGGGGAAAAGCAATTCTTAGACATGGGCGTCATGTTTGCCGAAGCGCAATGGACGCTTCCCGACAGCGCAGAACAGAGCAAAAAAGAGGAATACCGGAAATTGCTCGACCGGAATCTTTCGTGGCAAACACGCTACTGGATAGACGACATGTACATGATCACAATGGCGCAAACGCAGGCATACCGCGCAACGGGCGACCGGAAATACGTTGACCGCGCAGCGCACGAAATGCACGTATATTTGGATACCATTCAACGCCCAAACGGTCTATTCTACCATTCGCCCGACGCGCCTTTCTTTTGGGGACGCGGAAATGGATGGATGGCTGCCGGAATGAGCGAACTGCTATTGTCGCTGCCCGAAGATAACGGGGACAGACCTGCCATTATGGCTTCGTATCTGAAGATGATGCAGAGCCTCAAACAGTTTCAACGCTCCGACGGCTTGTGGGGACAGTTGATTGACGACGCCGATGCGTGGGCGGAAACGTCAAGTTCGGCTATGTTTACCTACGCCATGATTGTTGGCGTGAAAAACGGCTGGCTCAATAAAAATGAATACGCTCCGGTAGCCAAAAAAGCGTGGATGGCGCTGGTAACGCATATTAACGCCGACGGCGATATAGACAGCGTTTGCGAAGGCACCAACCGAAAAAACGATTATCAGTATTATCTCGACCGGCAACGGAAAACGGGCGACATGCACGGACAGGCGCCGATACTCTGGTGTGCTGCAGCGTTACTGGATTGACAATCTTTTTATTTAAAGTTCAAAAATTCAGAATTAACAACAAAAAGAGACTGATTCGTCTTGAACCACGATTTTAACAGGATTTACAAGATGAACAGGATTAAAGAAAACAATTTTCAAATCTTCAAATGATGAAGTCTTCAAATCCGTGTAGCGGGAAAATTCCGCTCGCGCCGAATTGTATTCGGTACGTGTTGTTTATTTGACGCACCGGTTGCAAACCGGCGCGAGCGGGGAACACCAAATTTCTCATTTCCCGTCCTTGCGGATTTGTAATCCATAGGATTCCATTATCAGGATTTGCTATCCTGTTATTTTCAATCTTGCATATCATATTCCTTATTTTTAATGGATTATTTTTGCAGGGTATTGTAAATCCATTGCAACCGGGGGAATTTGCATTGTACCTTTTTACCTGTCTCTACTTTCATCATCAATCAATACTTTTCCAAATATCCGCACCTTTTTGTTTGATTTCTCGATGGAATTTGCGGGGATTGCAAATCCATTGAAACCGGGAATCTCTTGTTTCATTGCTTTGATATTTAAGGCTCTGGGGAGAATTTTATGGTTGACTTGGTTGGCGGTGGAGGAACTCCTGACGACCTCATCCTCATATTATTCAACATTGCATTTTCAAAAATATAATGTAAAGAATCCGACATAAAAATTGTATCAGCAGCAACAAAATTTTCTATTTTACTTTCATACAGATTTTCATAAATGACACTCAAACTGTCAGGCAAAAAAATGGGATAAAAACCGATTGTAATATTTTTACCGTCCGGATTTTCAATGATAAAATAGAAATCGTATTCTTTATCCTTAGCGAAGTATTCTGATTCTACTCCTTCTTCAAAATGATAAAAATATGCTGTATCCGGTAAGGTATTGGTTATCGTTTTTATAATCATTTCTTTAAGTGAATCCGGTAAAATTTCTTCTTTGAGAAAATATTTATTATTGTTAGATAACAAATAAATTTTATAATTCAATTCATTACTCACTTCACAATAACCATATATCTTAAAAATACATTCATCATTAACAATAATATGGTCGCTTTTAACAATATAAAATCTTTCAACAGACAGTTTTATATTCTTTTTTTCTGTACAATTTAACAGAAAAAAAGGAATAAGCATATATATAATCTCTTTTTTCATTGCTTTGTTACCAGTCAGGTGGAGGAGGGTTATAAATTCTTATACTGTTTTTCAATGGATTGCAAATCCATTGAAACCGGGAATTCATACCGGCTATTCTTTACAAATACAATTAATAACATCATCTTTCAATAAAATTTGTAATTTATTACGCGCATTAATCGTCTCTTTGCCAAAATCAGATTCCATGATTTTTTTCATTTCCATATCAAATTCCCAAATGCTCTTTGCTCCTGTTACAACATTCTCGCGAATTATAAAATACTTGTTTTCAATTTTATGAATGCTCATAGGGTATTCATATATATCCGGTATTTTATCCTCAGTCCAAAGTATTGAATCGGATTTCAAGTCAAATATGGCAAAACCGTTCAAATCACTTTCATAAAGAGAAAAAAGTAAATTTGATTCTGTATCAATATAGTTTTCTCCTCCAATAATATCAAATATTTTACCTGCATGATTGATTATTATTGTTCTGCCGTCATAATCTCCGTGTTTCGTAAATATCAGATGGTTTTCCAATACCACCGCATTGGAAATCCCGTAATCACCCCCGACAGGATAAGGCGAAAAACAAATGGAATCTATTATTATTTCATTTTCAGTTACAATGATTTTTGCTTTGCAATAAAAATCAATTCCATTACTTTGCTGCTGTTTCAACAGGACTTTCATTTTACCCAAAAAATATTCTTTTTGGGTTGAGATTACGTTTGTGTTTCTTGCAGTGTCTGTTGTCTGTCCATAACTGTTTGTGATTAGCACAAGGATACTTAATATGATTGCTATTTTCTTCATTGTGTTTTTTTACAAATTTATTATTTTTCGAGTTCCTATTTTTATCAATAAAATAATAGCCTTCTTCTTTTGTATTCATTCATTAACCGGATACTATAAAATAATATAATCCCTATAAAACAAGATATTATGTTATAATAAATACTTTTTTATTATTGTTATCTATGAAAAATATAGTTTGTGTTAAAAAATAAAATACAACAAAATATTCTTTCATCTGTTTATAAAATTAATCTTGAACTGTGATACTGGCAAAACGGTTACCTCTTCCGATTAAAGTTTGCAAATATGCCATAGCCTCGTCTGTCGTTCTGATACAACCGTTAGTAGGATGTGAAGGATTATTTTCTCTGCCAGAATGAAGTCCCATGCCATTTCTATACATTTTTTTTGAACTATCATAAAACTCATTAGCCCTGTATATACCATAATCACCATAGGCATTATCATAAGTATCTTCTATTCTCCGATCACCGGTATGACATAACGCAGCATTTTGGTCTAACATTGTATATGTTCCGTTAGGCCATTTGCCATTGCTTTTGGAAGTCGCAATATTGTGCGCTTCAAAAGATGTCAAATATACTCCATCGGAATAAATCTTAATAAGGCTCTCACTACGGTCAAAAGTAATGGTTATGTCGTGCATAGGAGGTTCATATATAGTTATTGTTTGAGAACCAAATATAGTTACCGATCTACCAACCAACGATATCATATGTGTATAAATTTTTATATACGCCAGAGAAGACAAAGTTATATCTTTTATGGGAACGATTATAGATTTTATATTATACATTTCTAAATCTCGCCAGGTAGAAATAGTTGCATTATCAAAAAGGTTCCCAGTGTTATCTTTGATAATCATAATCTCGCCTGCTAAACTATCAGTTGCATTTATTACAGTTACAAAGTTTCCACCGGTATCAAAGAGGTAATCACTGGAACCAATATTCAGAATGGATATGACAGGTTTCGCGATAAAATGCATGAATCTGGTGCTGTCTGATGTTCCGATGGCTCTATTCGGAGGTGTCGGCTGGGGTAAAGCAACGAGTATTGGATGATTTTCTGCATAATAGATAGTCCCCTCTTTTGTCCAGACATAACCCTCGTATGGTCTGCCTGTTTCAAGAAAATATTCATATTGTTCTTTTGTAATCAACGGTTTCGGCATAATTTTATTTTTTATTTGGGCCAGTAATTAGTATGCGACACTCCGTTCATTGTCACGGTTTCGGGCGCTATGACAAGGACGGTTTTTGTTCCGGTGAATTCGTCGTATTCCTGTGTCAATCTTATGCAGTAGGCGTTCCCGAAAGTAACCCTTAGCGGGGGACTGCCCATTTCGGTTGTAAATACGATTTCTCCGCTTTTCAGCAGGGTGGACCGTTTCGCCCAGTTATTGAGATTTTCGTCGGGCAAATGCGTCAATGTCAGGGTGATTTGCCCCCCGTTCGTTTCGTGCTGGGGCTGTCCCTTGTAATCAACGGGCTGGGCAAAAGCAGTGTTGAAGTGTTCCACTTCGTATTCTTTCCCGTCCAGATAAAAATGAGCGACAACATGCGCAAAATTAAAAATACTCATAATCTTTCTGTTTTTAATGTTATTGTTCCGTCCATTCATTGGTAAATGTAACTCCGCCCTCAACAATCAACTGTTCAGCCAGTATTATCAGTTTTGTCGTGGTATAGGTTTTTCCCTTCTGGGTATAATCCACTTCAAAACCCACACACGCGGCGTTCTTGAAGATCGTTTTATAAATTGGAATGTTGTCCGCATCAACTGCCACGATCATTCCGTCCATGTACTTTCTTGACTGCAAGCCCCATTCGATAATGTCCTGTGGCGGCAACCGGGAAAGCGATACATTCATTGACCCGGCATAAACCCGGGTGGTTGCTTTTCCTTTCCTGTCAATCCCCTGTTCAAAGGAAAAAGCAAACCGTGAAATTTCATAGCCGCCCTGTATCAAACTCATGATATTGACGGCATCCGCTCCTCCGAGCATTAAAAAAGATCTGTGTGTAAACATAACTTTCTATTTCTTAGTTCGTTAATAATGAAAAATCTATATTTTTTATCAAAAAATCAATTTTACGGGCGAAAGATACGGACTATTTTTCATTCTACAAAATAAAAATGCAAAAATTTTCATAAAATTTTTTAATTCTTCGAGATGAAGAACAGAGACATCCTGGAATTGAAGCGGGTTGTATAACCCGTGCGAGTCGTGAGACTGGCAGGGTTTCGGTTTTTTTTGTTTTATTGCATTAAGTCCGTTATTGCGTATTCGGTACGCATATCGCAACTGTAAAAATTGAATAAAAAACGGAAATAACTGCATATTGTCTGCTTAATATGTATCATTCCAACTTTTTAAATATTTTGGAAAACACTAAATTATTCGGGATTTTTAATTCTTCTCTTTTTAGAAGAAATTCATCGTATGTTAATGGCCCGATTTTGTTTTCGTCCGGAGAATTATGCAGCCAATCTTTTACAGGTACGATATAATAATTGGTTACATCTTTATTGATAATATCATCAGACCAATTGCCTGGATGCTGTTTTACTATTATATAATTCTCATTGTATCCTATTGCAAATACAGTAGGGTTAACAACACCTATATAGTCACCTGATTGAAGTTTGTAGTACAAACTAAGATTTTTCTCTACGTAGTCTATTGTTCCTAAATAATAATTATCAATTACATGTTCTGTACCCGTACCTGAACAGCTTGTCAAAAAGGCGGCCATACACAATTTTATCCATTTAATTATACGATTCATAATATCTCTATCTTATAGGTTCTGTAAATATATAAATTTGCGTTATGTTTCCAGAAGGTCTAAATGAACTACGTTCCCAATCCGGACCTATCCCATATAATAATGATTTCATACTTGTAGTATTTGTTAAGGTAAATTCGAGCATAATTCCATCTATCACATTAATATCTATTCTATAACTACCAACAAACTGTTCAATCGGATCCAATCCCGCCTTAAATAAACCTTTTAAACCAAAATTACCTGTATAATTTGAAACATAAGCGCCCGCTAAATCATTAACACCAGCGTATTTTTTATAAAAAAATTCTCTTGCTTCTTTTACTTCAGGTGCATTTCTAAACGCATTTGCAACTCTGTCATTTTTAAATGTTCTATCCGAAGGACCAACCCCCAAACTCCATTCATAAAACATTTGCATAGTTGTCAAAACATTAGCCCACCAATTGTCAGTATCCCCAACTGAAGCTATTTCATTACCATTATAATAGGCAGGTATTAATCGTGAATCAAAAACATGACGAAAATCTTTTAACCGGCAGTAACGTTGAGAAAATAACGTATCTGTATCCTTGCCGTTTTCAGATTTGATACTTTTTACGCTAACATATACATTTACTTCAGACCCGTTATCCTCTATATTTATTTCACACTGCTCAGCGATTACTTCATAATCTTTGCCCATGCGGACTGTCAGTGTACCGTCAGGATTCTCAAGTACCAGTTGTTTATATATATCGTCTGGTTTAAGGTTTAAACTGCGCTCCTTCATATAATCGGAACTGTCAATACATTGAACATAGTAGCTGAACGGGAATCTATCCCAAAATCTCTCCCTGTTGACATTACTGGTTACAGGAAAAATCGACTCGTACCGGAAATACGCATATCCCTGCCACAAGACAAATCCCTCGTATGGAACTCCGTGTCGTAAATAGCGATTCACATATTCGTCTTCGCTGATAAACCGATTATTCGTATATCTGTTGCCCATTGTACAAATATATTATGACCATTCATTATCATGTTCGATACCGTTCAGGCTAACTGATTTTGACGAAATCACTATATTTGTTTTTGTACCTCCACCATCGGATGTCTCACGCAGTAAGTCTATACAGTATGCGTTTTCAAATTTTATTTCCAGTACTGTCATTCCCAAATCCGTCTGTATCAGTACAACGCCGCTTTTCAGCATAGTTGAAGTTAATGACCACAGATACAGCTTGTCATCGGCAATCTGTGACAGGGTTATCATGATTTGCCCGCCTAAAATCTCATGCTGCGGCTGGTTATAGTAAAAATCAACAGGTTAGCGAAAATCCATTTTCAACCCTTCTATTTCATATTCTTTACCCTCAAGGACAAGTTTTGCGTTTAGATGCGCCAGTGGTAATATGTTCATATAAATTCTATTTTTATGGGTTATATCAATCGTTAATCCATTTATTGTCAAATGTTATGTCTCCAAGACTGCCGACTTTCAGTTTTTCGGCAGTAATTTCCAGTTTGGTAGATAGATAACTGCTTCCTGACTGTAAAAAGTCAATTTTAAAATACGTACATGTTGCGTTTTGAAAAAACACCTTTTCTATGGGCATATTGTCGGCATCCAGCGAAACAATCATTCCGTCCAAATATTTACGCGAATTCAGCGCCCAGTCTATATGTTCTTTGTCGGGTAACTGCGATAGCAGGATATCTATCGTGCCGCCATGTACCTTAGTTGTCGCTTTTCCATTTGTTCCGACTCCCTGTTTGAATCTAAAACGGAAATTTAATATCTCATACCCGCCTTTTATCAGGCTCAATATATCGGCAGTTCCGCCACCGAATATTAAAAAACTTCGATGTGCAAACATGATTTTTTTTTGTTATTAACGGGCGAAAGATACGGACTATTTTTCATTCCACAAAATAAAAATGCAGAAATTTTCATAAAATTTTTTTATTATTCGAGATGAAGAACAGCGACATCCTGGAATTGAAGCGGGTTGGAAGCCTGTAAAAACTTTCCTTCTTTTACTTGTTATTGTTTGAAAAATAACATCAACTTCACAATTGAGCATCAGACACAAATATATGATAAATTTGTGTCTGCTGAGAAACTGGAAATGGAAGATAAAATATTGATATTATGATGAATACATAGATAGGAAATCCGACAGTCCGGATGACTTTTCGGCGCAGGCGCACAGCATTGCCACATTGGGCAAGGAAGAAATCATTACCCGAATTTTGAACAAGGGTACGTTATTAACCCGCACGGACATTCTGGCAGTCCTTAACGGCTTGGAAGAAACCGTTGTCGAGGCGTCGCTCGAGGGATATTCCCTGACGTTGCCGCTGTTCAACACGTCGTTTTCCATTTCGGGCGTCTTTGAAAGTCCGTTAGACACATTCGACGGAAACCGCCACAAACTCAACATCAACCTCACCAAAGGCACACTTCTGAGGAAAGCCGAAAGGGAGGTGAAATTCGAGAAAACCAACACTGCCGCTGCGCTTCCCAACATTCAGGAGGTGAAGGACAGCGTCAGCAACACGGTCAATGAAAGGCTGACGCAACGCGGCGTGGTGGAAGTGCGCGGCTACAATCTGAAAATTGACGGCGACAGTCCCGCCTGCGGATTGTGGTTCATTGACCAAAACGGCGCGGAAACGAAAGCCGAAGTGATTGTGGAAAACAAGCCGTC
>JAITMT010000112.1 GCA_031277235.1 Tannerella sp. | reverse complement strand
CACGAGCCGCCGAACCGAAAATACCGATACGTTCTATTCCATATTCCGCAGAATACTGTTGTTTGAATTGCCGTAATTTGTCCAAATAGTCACTTGTTTGCATATTCCGTTTGATTTTTCGGCAAAGGTAATCATATTTTCAATAACTGAAAACTTTGAGCCTTGAACTTCAAATAAATTAAATACTGCTTTCCGGGAATATACATGGAAGTTACCTGTATGAATCCCGCCCGGAAAGTCCATATTATATTGTTTTGACTGATAACGAATGAATATTGAAAATCCCCCAAAGGAATACGCTTTTTTTACGGAAACAAACAAAACCCGCAAAAAACATTCACATCAACGCATTCAAAACCAGCACTCCCGCCAGCCCGACAACCGAAACGATAATTTCCATGACCGACCACGAACGCAGCGTATCTTTCACGCTCACGTTGAAATATTCCTTGAACATCCAAAATCCCGAATCATTCACGTGGGAGAACAGCAAACTTCCCGCGCCCAGCGACAGAACCATCAAATTCGGATTGATTCCGCTTTGCGCAACCAGAGGCATCACCACGCCCGCCGCAGTCAGCGCCGAAACGGTCGCCGAGCCGATGCAAACCCTGATCAATCCCGCTATCATCCAGCCGAGTATCAAAGGGTGAACCGGCAGTTTTTCCATTCCGGCGGCGAGGGTCAGACTGACGCCGCTCGTTTCCATCACTTCCTTGAAAATACCGGAACCGGCGATGATCAGCAGAATCATGGAAATATCCTTTACCGCTTCCGAATAGACAAGCATGATTTCCCGAACGCTTCGCCCCTGACGGATTCCCAGCGTGTAGGTGGCGACGATTAACGACAGTAGCATGACGGTTAAGGGAGCGCTGATGAAGGATAAAAATTCACTTTTGCCCGGAAAAAAATAGGGAATCGCCGTTACGATAATCAGCAGAAAAACCGGCAATGTGGCGCTGAGAAAACTGTTTGCCTTGCCCGGTTTTTTGCGGTCGGGGTCGCTGTCCGCCTTGCTCATGTCGAACAGTTTCAGCGGACCGGTCTTGATGTCTTTCAACGTCTTGCTGAAAACGGGTCCCGCCACGATCACCGCCGGAATGGCGACAACAATTCCCAGTATCAACGTAACGCCCATATTGGCGTTCAACATCGAAACCAGCGCCACGGGCGACGGATGCGGCGGCAAAAAACCGTGCGTTACCGACATGGAAGCCAGCATCGGCAACCCGACATAGACCGCCGGAAACTTGTATTGGTAAACGACCGAAAAAATAATCGGAACCATCAGCACAAATCCGACGTTGTAGAACAGCGGAATGCCGACAATGAATCCGGTAATCATCAATCCCCACTGTATATTCTTGATTCCCATGATATTTGCCATCACTTCCGCAATCTTTTGAGCCGCCCCGCTTTCGGCGATCAACTTGCCCAGCATCGCTCCGAAAACGACCGTTAAAGTCAGGTTTCCCAGAATATTGCCGACTCCCTTTTCAACAATGGAAGGTATTTTTCCCAAAGGGACGCCCAGCAAAACAGCCATCACAATGGAAATAATCACTAGCGACAGGAAAGCGTCCACCTTGAAATAGGAGATGAACAGAATCAGCGCAAGCAGGCAAAGGAGAATGGCGAGGATAGTCATACCGGCTGACAATTAGGGAAATATGAGCGCCGGATATTTTTCCAGCATATATTTTGTAGCCGGAACCAGATCGTCGAAGCCGCCGCAACGGTCAACGGCGTTTGAAGTCCATGGCATAACGCCCTGCCAACCATTGAGATAAGCGTTCTCATAATCGGTAATCAGCGTATTGTTTTCCGTTCCGGCGGTTTTCCCCTTGGAGCCTTTTGCCATACATTCGCCGATTAACGCCGGTTTCGAGTCGTCAAGCCCCCAGCCGCCCGGTTTCGCGCCATACGGGTTTACATAAAACGGCACGCCGTAATGCGGTCCGACCCAGTCGTAATAGTGCGGAGACCAGAAATCAAGATGCGCCTTCGGGTTTGGATAAAGTTTTTGCAGGAAAGCGTCCGACACTTTATTGCCCGAATTTCCTTCGTCGTCGGAGTGATATTTCGGAAAACTCATGCCCACCGTAACGAGTATGTCGCTGTTTTCATGGATGGCGGCGGCTTCGCGTGCAAAAAGGTTGGAAATCTGTTCCCAGGGAAGTTTTCCACACTCTTCGTTTTCAAAAACCCAGTCGGGTTCGTTGCACATGTCAATGCTCCAAAGATAGGGATTGTTTTTATATCTGTTCACAAAGGGAACGACGTAATTCTCTACAAACGAATCAATTGTCTTGCTGTCTGCAATCATATTCCGCCATTTTTGCGCATCCGGTCTTTGATTTTTCGCATTCTTGAAATGGTCGAACGAAAGCAGGGTTGCCATGATGTAAATCCCGTTTCTTTGCGCCGTTGCGAAAAACAAATCCAAATCTTTCCAATGTTTTTCCGCCGTTCCGCTCACGAAACCGTTGTCGTCAATCAGGATAGCCCCGTTGTCGTTGTTGCAGTTGATCCAGACTCTTACGGCGTTTACGCCATTGTCGTGCAGCGCCTTGAAATGGTTGTCCCACCACGAATCGTCATAAGCGCCACCGAAATCGTTCCATTTGTTCCACGGCGTATTGGTTCCGTTTATCCAGATTCTCTTGCCGTTGACTGTAAATTCCTTATTTACAATCGTTATGCGCTTGTTGCCGATTTCGGCAGGATTGCCGGCAACGGATGCAAAAACCGTCAGGCAACTCCATATTGCCAGGGTTACGAGTAATTTTTTTTGTGCTTTCATAGATGTATTTGTTAAAATTGATGGCAAAGGTACGAAAAATTTCTTTTCAACGTGCTCAAGAAAATACGGAAAATGCAGTTTCTATAACCGTCCGATATTCTATTGCGACGTCAGGCAAAACACGTCATCTCCCTTGCCCATGACAACGATAATGTCGCCTTGCCGGAATTTATACGCCGCATCGGGCATGGGCAGGACGTCCGCGCCGTTTTTAACGGCAAGAATGTTGACATGGCACTTCTGGCGCACATTGAGCGTTCCGATATTCCTGCCAATCCATTCGGTCGGAACGGCAATTTCAAAAATGGAAACATTGTCCGACAGTTCAAAATAGTCGAAAATATGATTCACATTGTAGCGTATCGCCAGTTTTTCGGCAAATTCCCTTTCGGGATAAATAATCTGGTCGGCGCCTATTTTTCGCAAGACGTCGGTCTGAATATCCCGGCTTGCCCTGGTTACGATATATTGTGCGCCAAAATTTTTCAGCAGCGACGTAATGATGATGGACGATTCGAAGTTTTTCCCGATCGTAACGAAACAGATGTCGAAATTGCCGATTCCCAGCGCTCCCAGCACCGTTTCGTTGGTACAGTCGCCAATCAGATAGTCCTCGAAGATGAACGAAATGTCATGTTCCAGATTTTCCCTCTTGTCAACCACCATGACGGAGTTGCCGAGTTCCTGCAACCTCCTGGCTAAATGTCTGCCGAAGCGTCCCATGCCAATGACCAGAAACGATTTTACCTTTGGTTTTTTCATACAAAATATCTTCTATAATTATTTCAAATTTAACCGATTAATATTTTTTCCGCCGGCCGTTCCATCGGCGGATCAAAGCGTTTCCTTGCAAGCGCAAGCAGCAAGGTGATCCAGCCGACCCTGCCCGCGAACATCAAGGTGATCAGGACGATTTTCCCCGTAACGCCGAGCGAAGCCGTGATTCCGAGCGTCAAGCCGACCGTCCCGAGCGCCGACGCCGTTTCAAAGAGCGCTTCCTTCATGGTGCATTCTTCGACGGCGCACAGGATAATACTTGCCGCCAGAATGGCAAAGAGATAGATGGTTACGATGGCTGCGGCTCTTTTGGCGGTTTTGTCGTCCAGCCGGCGCTTGAAGGCGACCATGCTGTGCGTTTTCCGGATCGAATTGAATGCGTTAAATATCAGAATAGCAAGCGTTGACGTTTTGATTCCGCCTGCGGTGGAGCCGGAACTGCCGCCGATAATCATCAATACGATGGTCAGCAGGACGCTCGCCTCGGTCAGCCCCGCCAGGTCAATCGAATTGAAGCCCGCCGTTCGCGGACTGACGGATTGAAACAGCGACGCCACGATTTTTTCCCCGACCGTAAATTCCTTCATAAGACCGTTATATTCAAACAGATAGAACAGCAAGCATCCTCCGACAATCAACATTCCCGTAACCGACAGCGCGATTTTCGAGTTCAACGCATATTTGTGGAATCGCCATCTGAAGAACAGCATATCGTCCAGCACGGCAAAACCGATACCGCCCGCTACAATCAGCGCGGCTATCGTCAGGCTGACCGTGAAATCGTTGACATACCCCGTCAGCGACGAGAACGCGCCATATTTCCCCATCAAGTCGAATCCCGCATTGCAAAAGGCTGATATTGAATGGAAAACGGCGTTCCACAATCCCGTCCCGAATCCCATCTGCGGACAAAAGCGCACAGCCAGAATGACCGCGCCGATCAACTCGAAGGCAATGACGATTTTCACGATTTTCTTGATCAGCCGCACGACTCCGCCAAGTTGCAGCAATCCGGTTGATTGCGTCAGCAACTGCCTCTCGTGCAGCCCGATGGTGCGTTTCAAGTAAATGGAAAATATGGTAATGACGGTCATGAAACCGATGCCGCCCGTCTGTATCAACAGCAGGATGACGACTTGTCCGAACAGCGACCAGTGCGTCCACGTGTCGAAAACGATTAAACCCGTAACGCACAGCGCGCTGGCAGCCGTAAAGACAGCGTCAATAAAGACCGTCCATTCGCCTGTTTTTGACGCGACCGGCAGGCAAAGCAAAAATCCTCCGAGAAAAATCAACGCGAAGAAACAGGCTACAATTACCTGTGTATATGTAAATTTCAAGTTTAAATTCATGGAAATGCCGTCATGCTGTCAATTATTTTCGAGTTTATTCCCGTAAAACTCATATCGTTTATAAATATTTCCTGCTCCAATCCTTTTTTATGTTTATGAATAATTTCGAGCAACTTCAGCAAATTATCTTCTTTGATTGATTCCATATCAAAATTGATTTGTTGATTATCATATAATTTCTTATTTCCGTAATTATCAAGTAAATATTCGATATTTTGAGGGATAAATAATTGTG
>JAITMT010000094.1 GCA_031277235.1 Tannerella sp. | reverse complement strand
GCGGAACGGATCGAGGATTCAATGCCCGCATGATACGGTAACGCCTTGATACCGTTGGCGCACAGGATTTCGGCAAACGTTTCCACTTCCCGGCGGCTCAGGCAATAAATAATGCCGGATTTGCCTTCGTTTTGCTTGATGAATTTAATCACGTCGCGATCCACATTGTTCGTTTTCGGACGTACCTCGTAGTAGAGATTCGGGCGATTGAACGACGACGAAAAGACGGTCGCCTCCATCATTGCCAGATTTTTCTGAATGTCGTGCTGCACCTTGGGCGTCGCCGTCGCCGTCAGCGCTATCACCGGACGGTCTCCTATCTCGTTGATCATCGGGCGGATACGGCGATATTCCGGACGGAAATCGTGTCCCCATTCCGAGATACAGTGTGCCTCGTCAACGGCGTAGAACGAAATCGGAACCTGATTCAAAAAGTCAATATTTTCTTCCTTGTTCAGGGATTCGGGCGCCACGTACAGCAGTTTTGTCTTTCCCTGCAAAATATCGTTTTTCACTTCCTCGATGGCAGCCTTGTTGAGCGACGAATTGATGAAATGCGCCACGCCGTCGGTTTCGCTGAAATTGCGCATCGCATCCACCTGATTTTTCATCAGGGCGATGAGCGGCGAAATGACGATCGCCGTCCCTTCCATCAAAAGCGCGGGCAGTTGATAGCAAAGCGATTTACCGCCTCCGGTAGGCATCAAAACGAACGTATCTCTCTCTGCGATAACGTTTTCGATGATTTCGAGCTGATTTCCCTTGAATTTGTCAAACCCGAAATGTTCTTTCAATGCCGTCGTTATATCGGCTCTGCTGATTTTACCGGCAGACTTTTTGCCGTTCTTTTTATTGACCGATGTGGTTCTGGTCGGCTTATCGACAGCCTTGACAGCGCTCGGTTTTTTCCTGACGTTTCTTGCCGATTTTTTAAATGATATATTTTTCAACATTCAGAAGAAATTTTTAAAACTTTTTTATGATGCTATTTGCAATTTATTGACGTCGGAACGCACAAAATTTTCTTTGGCAAAATCCGGCGTTACGTGTAGTTCCCTTTGCGTTCCGGAAGGCATTTCATACATGGCGTCCATCATGATAGCCTCCACAATCGAGCGCAAACCGCGTGCTCCCAGTTTAAATTCTATGGATTTATCCACGATAAAATCATAAACTTCGTCGTCAAAGGTAAGTTTAATTTTGTCCATTTCAAACAATTTGACGTATTGTTTGATGATGGAATTTTTCGGCTCGGTCAAAATCCTTCTTAAAGCGCTTCTGTCTAATGGATTAAGATAAGTCAATACAGGCAGGCGTCCGATGATTTCGGGAATGAGTCCGAAAGACTTCAAATCAACGGGCGTGATGTATTTCAACAGGTTTTCGCGGTCAATATTCGCCGACGTCCGGTTGGACGTGTAGCCGACCACGCGCGTATTCAGGCGCTGGGCTATCTTTTTCTCGATTCCGTCAAACGCTCCGCCGCAGATGAACAGGATATTTTTCGTGTCCACGGGCGTCAGTTTCTGTTCGGGATGCTTGCGCCCGCCTTGCGGCGGCACGTTCACGATGTGTCCTTCCAACAGTTTCAGCAATGCCTGCTGCACGCCTTCGCCGCTCACGTCGCGCGTGATGGAAGGGTTGTCGCTTTTCCGGGCGATCTTGTCTATTTCGTCAATGAACACGATGCCGCGCTGCGCCGCTTCCACGTTATAATCAGCCGCTTGCAACAGTCGCGTCAAAATACTTTCGACGTCTTCGCCCACATAACCGGCTTCCGTAAGAACCGTCGCGTCAACAATACTGAACGGGACGTTGATTTTTCGCGCTATCGTCTTGGCAAGTAGCGTTTTACCCGTTCCCGTAGCGCCAACCATGATGATATTCGACTTCTCGATTTCCACGTCGTCCTTTGTGTCCTGCTGCAAAAGCCTTTTGTAATGGTTATATACGGCAACGGACAGGAATTGCTTTGCATCGTCCTGACCGATAACGTATTCGTCCAAAAAAGTTTTCAATTCGACCGGTTTCGGAAACTCATTCGGATTGACGGCGAAATGATTCCCCGATTTCTCCGCCTTGCGTTCTTCCACCAGTTCGTAAGCCTTTGTAACACAACTGTCACAAATGGCGCTGTCAAAGCCTGAAATCAACAAATTGACTTCCTTGCGCGGCTTGCCGCAAAACGAACAGACATTATCTCCTCTTGCCATATAAATTATCTCTAAACACCTTACAATTAAACATCTAAACAACTAAACCTCTAAACAACTAAACCTCCCCACTTATCTCTTTGTCAATATTTCATCAACCATTCCATACGCTACCG
The DNA here is from genome assembly GCA_031277235.1 of Tannerella sp. Taxonomy (GTDB): domain Bacteria; phylum Bacteroidota; class Bacteroidia; order Bacteroidales; family Tannerellaceae; genus Tannerella. Next base: position 10,069 of record JAITMT010000094.1, on the reverse strand, counting down.
CTTCGGCTGCCGTCATCCAGTAATCGCGGTCGCTGTCCTTTTCCACGGTCTCAAACGGTTTCCCGGAATGCGTTGCTATGATGCGGTACAGTTCTTCCTTGACTCTCAACACTTCCTTGACGGCGATTTCCATGTCCGAAGCCTGTCCCTGCACGCCGCTTAACGGCTGGTGTATCAGCACTCTCGAATGATTCAGGGCGAAACGTTTGCCCTTTTTACCCGCGACCAGAATGACCGAAGCCATGGACGCTGCAACTCCGGTACAAATCGTTGATACATCGCTTGTTATGTATTGCATCGTGTCGTAAATACCGTAGCCTGCGTAAACGGAACCGCCCGGAGAATTAATGTATATGGAAATGTCCTTGCCCGGGTCGCTCGTGTCGAGGTACAGCAGTTGCGCCTGAATGACGTTTGCCGTGTAGTCGTCAATCTGTGTTCCGAGAAAAATAATCCGGTCCATCATCAAACGGGAGAAAACGTCCATCTGCGCTACGTTCAACTGGCGTTCCTCGATGATCGTCGGCGAAATATAACTGCTTTGAATGTTCAAATAACTGTCCAATGTATTGCTGTTCATACCCAAATGCCGGGTTGCAAATTTTTTAAAATCGTTCATATCTTTTTGTTTTTATTCCTTATTATCATAGTTTTCGACGCCCGCATCGAGAAATTCATCAAATGAAACTTCCCTTTCCTCGACGTCCATTTTTTCCTTTGCCGCTGCCGCCAATTTCTCTTCAATTGCGCGTTCCACGAGGTTTCTGACGGTTTCCTGCTTCTCCATCATTTTTTCCACGTATCCGGTCAGCAGATTGTCGGGAACGGACATCATGCCGTATTGCGCAAATTGCGCTCTGGCAGCCTGTTCCGCCACTTTTTTCACGTCGTTGTCATCAACGGTCAAGCCCCATCCCGTCATCAATTTATCCTTGGCAAGTTGATATCTTAAATCTTTGGTTACCAGCGGATATTCCCTTTCGACGTCTTCCGGCGTCTTGTTTTCGTTAACCGTCAGCAACCAGCGTTTCAAAATATCGTCTGCAAATATAACGTTTTTTGTTTTATCCAACAAAAGGTTGCGGAAATTTTCGATAAACCGGTATTCGCTTTCCGGTTCATATTGCTCTGCAAGAAGCGATTTCACCTTTTCGCGAAATTCGGTTTCGTCCTTCACGGCGCCTTCGCCGAAAATCCGGTCGAAAAGTTCCTGATTGAGTTCCGCTTTTTTGTTGCGCGTAATTTCCTGAATTTCAAACGAAAAATCGCTTTTGATTTCTATCGCCTCTGCCTGCTCGACTTTCAACAGCGAAGCGAGGTCTATATCCGAGCCTTCGTAGGCGTTGAACGGATTGAAAATGATTTTTTCGCCGACGCCTGCGCCGATAAATTTTTGCTGTTCGGTCTTGTCTTTCATATATTTAGGCATCACGATCGCGTTTTCCACCGTGATACCGTCCGGATTTGGTTCGCCGTCGGCAAGTTCCACCAGCAAACCTTTGATCATGTCGTCTTCCTCCGACTGTTCCGCCTTTTCGTAGGAACCATAAGCCGCTGTATATGAATCTATTTGTTTATCAACCGCGTCATCGTTCACCTGTATTTTATAGTAAGTCAGTTTGTCTTCTTTCGACACGTCCACGTTGATTTCGGGGCGATACGCGCAGTCGAACACAAATTCAAAATTTTCGCCGTTATCCAAATCCAATTTTTGCTGCTCCGTTTCGTTCGGAATCGGTTCGCCCAACAGGTTGATATTGTTGTCCTTGATATAGTCGGTCATTGCCTTGGCTACCAACTTGTTCAACTCTTCCGCCAGCACGTGCGTGCCATACAGTTTCTTTACCATACCCATCGGTACCATTCCCTTGCGGAAACCGGGCATATTCGCCTTCTGACGTATTTCGCGAAGGCTTTTTTCCACTGCTCCGTCGTAGTCGTTCCGGGCAACATCAATTTTTAACACGCCACTCAAAGCGTCGTTGTTGTTAAGAGAAATATTCATTCTATCTTATTATTAGTTATTTAATTACTTTTCTTCCAGAAATAAACGGCAAAATTAATAAAAAAAATCATTCCGACAACTTTCTTACCGGATAAAAAATTGTGCGAAGATAAATCTTTTGTTTGAAATTTTCAAATTCAAATATAAAACGCTGCTTGTGTGTAATTCGAAACTTTATGCTAACTTTGTGCCGTAAATATAGAAAAACGACCAATGAAACAGGTAGCAGGATTACAATACGAAACTGATACACAAGGTAAAATATGCAAGGTTGCCTTTGATTTCAGGGAGATTCACAATAACAGGATTGCCGAAGTTATTCAGGATTTGATTGACGGGATGGAAGCGGAAGCAGTAAGAGAGGAAGGAATCTATTCTCCCCTTGAAGATGTTCTTGCAAGACAGGATGAAAAACGCAGGATAAAGGATGTATAAGGTAGTCTTGTCAAAAAAGGCTGAAAAGCAATTGGATGCCATTCCCAATCCGTACTATAAAGCAATCAAGGATAATTTGATAAACCTTGCAATTGACCCGCGTCCGTATGGATACCGGAAACTTGTAGGCTATACGGATTTATATCGCATACAGGTAGGCAGTTACCGTATTATTTATTCAATCCATGATGGCATTCTGAAAGTGGAAGTCATTAAAATTGACCATCGCAAACAGGTTTACAGAAATCTTTAGAATTCGCTCGCACCGATTTGCAATCGGTGTGTTGAACGGCACGGATTACAAATCCGCGCCAGCGGGGGATTTTAAAAGGGCGCGGAGACCGCGACCTAAATATACAACCCGTGGAATTTTATTTATTTGCCATTAATATACCAGTCCCATCCACCAGGTATTCTCCTTAATCCCTGATAGTATATAAACGGAAAACTATTATACGTATTTGGTGGTTTACGAGGACCAATATCTATGTTAAACTTATCCAGCATATAATTTTTTACTTCTGGCGAAGGTTGTGCTAAATGCCAGCTATCATAATTAAAAACAGTCACATCTGATGGCGTAATAATGCACCAATCGTCTGTGACCGTAATTTTGATACCATGTTCTTTTAATTTAAATAGCTGTGGCACAAATTTCACAAACTCCCATCCGCGTGGGCTCCCCCTATTGAATATCCCTCCTCCATTATCGTCAAAAGTCAAATTAGAAAAGTTGGTCCATCTAATATCTATTTTATCCCCTTCTATGGTGAAATCGATGGGGCCGGACAGTAAGTGGCTGATTTCCAGCATGTTAAGCACGCTGTTGCTGACATCTTTGCCATTTTCAAAATGTCCGGCCTCGTAAATTATATCATTTTTTCCAATATGCATGGATTTTATAACTAGGTTATCATATAGCTGACCAAAAGCTCTTTCTTCCCAAGAAAGATTTGGATTTGAGATAGGATTGTTCGGAAATACTAGTTGTAGAGGACCATTTGGACCAAACTCCATATTTATCCATCTTGGGGATACTTTTCCTGTCCTGATATAGTTCTCATTCCCCGTATAGCCATAATTATAAGCACCTTGGACCACGTCCGTTTGAAATCGCTCCAGAATTTTCACAGTTGCGCCTTTGATCGCTAGTTGTTTTCCTTCTTGCACGATTACAGGTATGTGTTTCGCTGGGTCATTCGTGCGTTCGTATCCGTCAAAGTTTCGCGCGTCGATCGGATCTTCCCCTGTTCCGGCGCGGCCTATATCCACATATATTCCTTTCTGTGCGCGCAACGGCAGTATTGTGCCCAGCATTCTGCTGGTCGAAACTGTATCCGTTTTAAATATCCCGTCCTCCACATTCCCCTTAAAATGCGTTATCCGATTGGCGCCATTCTTTCCTGTAATATAGAACCATTTATTCCCATCCCTGCCGATCGGCAGGTTCGCGAACAGGTTCCCGTCGACTTCCTGATCGGCCGTTGCCGGCACGAACGCGCCGGCGCCGGCATCCGTCCAGACCACTTTATCGTCGGTTATTTTTTTCTGGTTCAATATCCCCATAACCGCGGAATTTGCCGGAATATTTGACCGCAGTATAACGCGCACGCTGTCGTATCCGTCGGCGAGATATTTTTCCATCAGTTGCGCTTTTTCGGCAAAATCATTGGGACCGGATATTTCGACTTCAGCCACCGGAGCCGGGCGGATGATGACGAGTTCTTCGCCCACGCCGCGTTCGGCGAAAAGCGACGCCTCTTTTGCCGGAATTTCAAACTTTATCCCGCCCGCGCCGACAGCGATCTTTGGAAAGCCCGACTTTTCCCAATTTCCGTATGTAATCAGGATACCTGCCGCCGCCGGTGAAATGGCGAACGCCGTGGAATCGAACCGGATGACCCTTTCCGATTTGGAAACCGCGCGCAGTTTGTTCAGCGATACGGCAAGCGTGTCAAACCCGTCTTCGGCGATTGCCAGGGCGCCCAGAGTGATGTCCAGGCGTTTCAGGGAATCTTCTTTTGCCGTGGCTTGCCTTTCGATCGCCGCAATGCTGTCGGTCAGGTATTGGAGCGTGTTGATATTGTAATACACAGTGTCCGGCGGCAAGATAAGTCTCAATATCCTGATCGAACCGGCTGAGCCGGATTCGCGGAACATGCCGGACAAATCCGTGGAATCCTGCAGGTTGCGGGCATACGCAATGCCTTTGAACGGCGGCTTTCCGGCAAGGTTATAGCGTGCCGGGTTCAGTATCAGGGTGTCGTTGGAACCGGTTGTCATTCCGTAACCTTTCCAGTCGGTTGACACACTGTCCCGCGCCGCGTCGAATCCGTTCCAGCCTACAAGCGCTTCGAATGCCGCCGAATCCCTGACGCCGATGTCTTTCCGGACTTCCGCATATATCCGTTTTTTAGGATTGTTCCCTATGCTGTCGTCCGCAATCCTGGTATTTTTTGCAAAGTCCGGCAGACTGTCCATATACAGGTACGTCGCGTTTGCAATGTTTACAACCGGCGGTTCCGGGAGTTCGCGGTCATCGCCTTTACATGCGAAAAATACGGGCAATGCCGTCAGGACTGCAAGGGCAAAGGCGAAGGCAGAGGCATAGGCGGAGGCGAAAAATGTCTGCTCGCGCCGGTTTGTAACCGGTGCGTTGGACGGCGTGTTTTTGCGTTTTTTTACGTTTGGTTTTCTGAATTTGAACCGGTTTTTGAGGCGACCGGGTGTGCAATTGATACCTGATTTCATGGCGAGTATATTTTTATGTTTGTAATTTCTTTGTTTATTATTTGGTAATGATATGCCAATTTACCCAAAACTTGTGTTAATGAATAATTTAGCATACGAATATGATTTATAATTTGAGAATTTGAAGATTTGAAAATTGACCTCTCCCCCTGCCCCTCTCCACAAGAGAGGGGAAACCGATGCAGCGAACGAAGCCCCTCTCCCTGTGGAGAGGGGTTGGGGAGAGGTGGTATTCCGTAGGGGGCGCACCTGCGTGTGCGCCCTGTTTTGTAAAGGCAGACACGCAGGTCTGCCCCTACAACGGTGGACGCCGGTGCGTACGTAAACCCCCAATCGCACAAACCCCCAATCGCGCTTCGCGCTTCATTGGGGGTTATTCGTATTGAATCCTGCGGATTCCCTGCAATCCGAACGGATTGAATGTGTTCTAACCCCCAATGAAGCGAAGCGATTGGGGGTGACGGTGACGGTGAAAACGGGTGAACGGTAGAAGGGGAGAACGGACGAAAGGGAACCACCCCGCCGCTCCGCACCACCCCTCCAAGGAGGGGAATTAATCCGTTGAGCGGATTTATCCCCTCTCCTGTGGAGAGGGGCAGGGGAGAGGTCAGGATGCCACACAAAAACATGCCGTTTAAGGGTATTTCCGTGCGTTTTAAGACACGATCTTTATGGAAATGGTTTTCGAGGGAGGGGGGATAAGTGCCCGCAAATGCGTCATTTGCAGCAGTGGCGGTGTAATCCGGTATGTCGGTATTTATGTATAACATTATACTCCCTAAAAATAAATTCGGGCACAAAGATAATGACAATTTTGCGAAATGCAAGTGTTTTTGAAAAAATCTTTGAATTTTCGGTCTGAACCATGATTTTTACAGGATTAAAAAGATTTACAGGATTAACAGGGTATTTCGGCAATCTTGAAACGATTTTATTTACAACGCTTTGCTGTATTTTTTTTGAAAATTATTGACAAATTATAGGAAATACAAGAAAAATTTTCGATATTTGCACTGTTTTTTAAGAATTTTTTAACCATTATAACAATAAACAATTATGTCAATCAGTGCATTACAAAAGGAAAGGGCCAAGTATCAACCCAAGGTTCCCTCCGCATTAAAGGGAAACGTGAAAGCCTTAGACGGCAAATATACGCAATCGGTTGCAGATCAGGAAGAAATCAAAAAGTTATTCCCGAATACCTATGGGATGCCGATCGTAACTTTTGAAAAATCAAACGACAAAAAAAATTCGCCAGCCATCAACGTCGGCGTGATTCTTTCGGGCGGTCAGGCGCCGGGCGGACACAATGTGATTGCAGGACTGTTTGACGGCATCAAAGCCATCAACGCGGATTCACGCCTGTACGGTTTCATTCTGGGACCGGCGGGACTGATCAATCACGAATACATGGAACTGACCGCCGAAATCATTCATGAATACCGCAATACGGGCGGTTTTGACATCATCGGTTCGGGACGCACCAAACTTGAACAGAAAGAACAGTTCGACAAGGGGCTTGAAATTCTGAAACAACTCGGCATCTCCGCGCTGGTCATCATTGGCGGCGACGATTCCAATACAAATGCCTGTGTATTAGCAGAATATTACAAATCCATCAATGCCGGCGTGCAGGTCATCGGCTGTCCGAAGACGATTGACGGCGACCTGAAAAATGAGCAGATTGAAACGTCTTTCGGCTTCGACACGGCTTGCAAGGTGTATTCCGAAGTGATCGGAAATATCCAGCGCGACTGCAACTCGGCACGTAAATACTGGCATTTCATCAAACTGATGGGGCGTTCGGCTTCGCACATCGCCCTCGAATGCGCCCTGCAAACGCACCCGAATATCTGTATCGTTTCCGAAGAGGTAGAGGCTAAAAATCACTCGCTTGACGACATTATCAACCATATCGCCACCATCGTGGCAAAACGCGCCGAAGACGGCAATAATTTCGGTACGGTGCTCATTCCCGAAGGTTTGATCGAGTTTATCCCCGCCGTGAAACGCCTGATTTCCGAACTGAACGACTTCCTTGCCAAGCACGAACAGGAATTTAAAATGATTAAAAGAAGCGAACAACGCACGTACATTATACATAAATTGACCAGGGAAAATTCCGATTTGTATGCCAGTTTTCCCGAAGCCGTCGCCCGTCAATTGACGCTCGACCGCGACCCGCACGGAAATGTTCAGGTGTCGCTTGTCGAAACTGAAAAACTGCTCGCCGAAATGGTGGGAAACCGGCTTGCCGAGTGGAAAATCGAAGGCAAATATCACGGTAAATTTGCCACCCAAACGCATTTCTTCGGCTACGAAGGTCGTTGCGCCGCGCCGTCAAACTATGATGCAGATTACTGTTATTCACTGGGTTACACGGCTTCCTGCCTGATATGTTCCGGGAGGACGGGTTACATGTCGTCCGTCCGCAACACGACCGCTCCCGCCGACCGGTGGATTGCCGGCGGCATTCCCATCACCATGATGATGAACCTGGAACGCAGACATGGTGAAAATAAACCCGTGATCCGCAAGGCATTGGTCGAACTCGACGGCGCTCCGTTCCGCGAATTCGTGGCAAACAGGGATTTCCGCGCCATTCATACCGATTACGTCTATCCCGGTCCCATTCAATATTTTGGTCCCACCGAAGTTTGCGACCAGCCTACCATCACATTGCAATTGGAACAAAAAAAATAAAAATCATGTTTTCAGGAATTATCGAAGAAGCAGCCACCGTCAAAAATATCGAGCACGACAAGGGCAATATTCACCTTACGCTGGAGTGTTCGTTTGTGGACGAATTGAAAATAGACCAGAGCGTTTCCCACAACGGCGTTTGCCTGACCGTGGTGCGGAAAACGACTGATTCATACACGGTTACGGCAATCCAGGAAACGCTCGACCGCTCCAATCTCGGATTGCTGAAAGCGGGCGACCGGGTGAATCTGGAACGCAGTATGCTGATGAACGGACGGTTGGACGGGCATATCGTGCAGGGGCACGTGGATATGAAAGCCGTCTGCACCGACGTTCGCGAAGCGGATGGCAGCTGGTATTTCCGCTTTGAATACGGGGTGGACAGGGAAATGGCAAAACAGGGTTATATCACGGTCGAAAAAGGCTCCGTTTGTGTGAACGGAGTGAGTTTAACCGTCTGCAATTCAAGGGAAAACAGTTTTGAAGTAGCCATTATTCCCTACACTTTCGAGCATACGAATTTCGGTCAAATCCGGAAAGGCACGATCGTAAATCTCGAATTTGACATCGTCGGGAAATACATCAGCAAGATGGTGCGGATTTAGTCTTAAAATACAGAAAATGTATGCTGACATGACAGTATTTGAAGACTTTATGGAATCTGATATAAAGGTGGGCGAGATTATCCAGTGTGAGCCTTTTACCGGAGCAAAAAACTAAATTTGAAAGACATTAAAATTTGGCGAATCATAAAGAATACCGTAAATTTGCAGTTAAAAAGATGAAGATATATGAGAGCAATCGAATTCAAATCGAAAATCAAAGACAACAAAATATTGATACCCCGTAGTGTGCGGCAGGAATTGGCTGACGAACAGGACAAAAATGTGCGCATCGTGGTTTTTGTAAAAGATGGCGATGTGTATGACGAAAAGGCGTATCGCCAGATGACGAGATCGCAATTTTTGAAAGGATACGCCGATTCCGACGGTATTTATGATTTGTGAAAAGTGTTGATGAATAGGATAGAAACAGGTAGTATCGTATTGTTGAGATTTCCTTTTACCGACGGTGCCGGTTTTAAAAGGCGACCGGCATTGATACTCAAGGATTGTGAAGACGGGGACATACTCGTTTGCCGGATAACAAGTAAAATCTATAACTCTAAATATGATATTTATCTCAAAGATTGGCTAAAATATGGACTTAAATTGCCTTCTGTTGCGCGTATTCACAAAATGGCAACATTGGAAACGGATATGATAGAAGTTCTTATGGGACAAATAGATGATGATATTTTGAGTCAAATTAAAGTAATATACAAGACAATCATCGAAGAATAATATCCCGTTTCAGGAACAGGTAATTAAATGACAGTCAAAAAACAATACATACCGGACATTGAAACGATTCTGTCGCACAGACACGATTTTGGAGATGATTATTGGACTACGGTGGACAGGCGTTTGCTGAAAGGCTCTCCTTTTTCCGCGTACAACAGCGCGCTCATGCTCCTGGAATTGGGTATGGAACCATCTGAACCTGTTTTGAAGGAGGTCGCCGATTTATTTTTTAGCGTTTGGAAAGACGACGGGCGTTTTCAACTTTATCCCAAAAGCAGCATTTTTCCCTGTCAGATCGCCAACGCCGCCTATCTGCTCTGCCGGATGGGTTATCAGTCTGATTATCGCCTGCAAAAGACACTGCAGCACTTGTTGGATACGCAGTATTTGGACGGCGGCTGGCGGTGCGAAAAATTCTCCTACGGGCGCGGTCCGGAAACGGAATATTCCAATCCAATGCCTACGCTTACCGTCCTGAACGCCTTTCGCTTCACCGGCTATCTAAACCGCGAACCGGCGCTTGAACGGGCGGTTGATTTTCTGCTGGAACACTGGGTCATCAGGAAGCCGATCGGTCCTTGCCATTACGGAATGGGGACGCTTTTCATGCAGGTGGAATACCCGTTCGGAAACTACAATCTGTTTCAGTATGTGTATGTTCTGTCTTTTTACGACAGGGCGAAAGAAGACAAGCGGTTTCTTGAAGCATTGGATGCGCTGCGTTCAAAACTTGTCAACGGCAATATCATCGTGGAGCGCGTCGTCCCCAAACTCGCCAAACTCGAATTTTGCAGAAAAGGAGCGCCAAGCGAACTTGCCACCTTGCGCTATC
>JAITMT010000032.1 GCA_031277235.1 Tannerella sp. | reverse complement strand
TTCTTGTGTCCGGGCAGCACCTGCATCTGGAACACCATGGAATTGTCCTGTCTGAACAGTCCAAAACCGTAGGTGAGGTCGTCGGAGGTAACGTCGAACAGTACCAAATCTCCCTTGTCAATGGACAGCGTCGCGGACGGGAGAATAAACTGGTGGTCGCGGATGCTGATTTCAAAAGTCTTGTCGGCTTTGTACTCGCTCCGGTTGAGGTCAATCGGCTTCCAGGGAATGGTTTCGTGCGTAATGATGTGTAAACTTACGCCCAATACCACCAAAAAAGCCACAAAAGAATAGAAGAGCGCCGGTTTCGTGAAGCTTTTCTTGTCGCCCCGGGTAATCTGATACCCGAACCAAAGCATAACCAGCAGAATCGCAATTACATACAGCGTGTATGCAATAGTTTGTCCCCAAAGGACTAATGATGAATCTACCATAATTGTATATGTTTTTAATGTTATAGATGATGAAAATATTGCGCAAAAGTAATGTATTTCAAAATACAAATATGTAACAATTGTTACTGAATGGATTAATTACCGGCAAGTTCTTTTTCGATCAATTCTTTTCAGGTCGCCCGGCTATTCTTCAAGATGGGTTCCTCTTGCTTCAGACCACTTGATTTCATGAATCAGCCAGTTTTTTCCTTCAGCAATTTGCCGGACACGGTCAAACCATTCTGTCTCGTGTGTCAGCAAAATAATCTGATAGTCTGCAAACTTTTCAAAAAGCAGATTCGCAAACCGTTCTCTGTGGGTAATGTCAAAACTTGAAATTACATCGTCCAGAATGATGAACCTGTTTTCCTTGTTGAATGCTATCACGGATGCCAGAAAGAAGGAAATACCGAAACAGTTGAGATGCGATTCGCTGAAATATTTTTGCGGCGGCGAAACCCATTCGTCCCTGTATTTGTATTCAACCGTGATTCCGTTTAATTCATCTTCCTCGCCAACCGTAACAATTCTGATTTCATGAAACTGTTCACCCGGATTCATGTATTGGTAAAATTCGTTTATTGATTCGGAAAACGTATTGATAAAACGTTCCAAGCCTTCTTTCTGTCTCTTTACAAATTCGTTGTAAATAAGTTCCAGTGATTGTTTCTGGTGTTCAAGCCTGTTTTTTTCTTTTTCAAACAGTTTGATTTTCAGGAATGCGTCTTTTGCGGCTGAAATGTTGGCGTATAGTTCTGTCGAATTGTCTTTCCTGATGGCGGCTTGAATTTTTTCGATGCGCTGCGCAATATCATCCAGTATTGAAAAATCGCTTTCCGACAAAATCAAACTGCCTTTTTCCGGTAGTTTATTGCCCGAAGTTACTTTTTCTTCCGCCGCTTTTTGATAGGCGTATATTTTCGCCTTCAAACCGGCAACAGCCTTTTTAATATTTTCGTTTTCGGATACGTTCAATAAAGGATTTTCGAGAATGGCATCCAGTCTTCTCGACCGTTCCGTTGCGGTATTGGCTACGGTTTGTTTTGCAGCATCGAATGCGGCTTTCCTTTTCGATGATTCTTCGATTTCCCTCAGCCGCCTTTGAATGTCCGAAAGGAGTTCTTCCGCCTTTTTCGGCTGCAAACACAGGGGACACGTATTTTCCCGGTGATATTTTTTGGTCAATACCGTTTCTCCCGATTGCAACAGTTGCGCTAAGAAAGTTTGCATGATTGCCTGAACATCTTCGGCAATTTTATTAAATTCCCCAAAATATTTCTGATATTCGCCGTCCAAAAAATTTATTTCACTTTTCAAGGCAGAAAGAACTTGATGGATCCTTTCCAGAAATTGAAGTTCCGAAACCTGTTTTGTGTTCACGGGCTTTTTGATGTGATTCAACACGGCGTCAATATCTGCAACAGACTTGACTGCTATCCCGGTTTTCAACGGATTGATGATTTCATTGATTTTGTCAAACAGATTTTCTTCCTGACTTGCGGCAGCGCCGATCTTCGCAATCAAAGTCTGTTTCTGGACATTGATTTGTCCTTCAAAGTTCTGGGCTCTTATTTCAGACCTGGTAGCGTTAAATGCCTTTTTCAAGACATCTTTGGTTTTTGTAACTTCCGAAAAACCGATGATGCCGGAAAGATAGGTTAATCTTTCTCCTTTGGTCTGATCTACAAATCCGCGCAGTTGCTGATAGCGCAGCAGGAGATTTTCGCTTCCGGACTGACGGTAATATTCTGAAAACTCTCCGGACGGGTTTGACAATTCTGCAACAAGTTTGTTCTTTTTATATTGCAAATTTTTTGCCGTATCGAGACTGTTTTGGCTATAACCAATCGCTACCGTTGATGTATCCGTGTCATTCAGCCACGAATTTCTCAAAGCCTCTTTCAAATCAATTTCACTGCCCGACAGGTGGGCGACCCTGTCGGTGTAAAACCATTCGACAGCGTCTGAAATGCTGCTTTTTCCCGTGCCGTTGTCGCCATACAGCAAAACGGATTTTCCGTCCGGCGACAACGTTACCGTGCCTTTTATCCCCCTGATGCCCGAAATCGAGATGTTTTTAATTTTCGTTGCCATTTTGCTGCCTGATTTTTTGAAGTTCATTTGCCACATTCCTGTCCGTCAGTTTGTCTTGAGCGTATAACTCGGCCAAACGGTTTGCAATCGCAACATCCACACTTTCGATTGCCGCGATTGTACTGAAAAAGTCATCTACGATTTCTTTTCCCGATTTTACTGTCTGCTTATCCATAATTTTCTATCTAAAATAATTCCAATCAATTTTGAATCCGGTCGTGAGTGTGTTGTTGAGTATTTCAAAGCCTGTTTTATTGTTGCATATCGGGTAAACTCCAAAATGCTCAACAAAATTCAGGATGAAATAACTTTCCAAATCTTCCACTCGAAATTGCCATATATCTTTTAACATCTCAATATTGATGTAGGTAAACTGCAGAGATTCAACCTTTCTGTAACTGACCAACCCCACATTTTTCGATTTGCCTTCAAAATGTCCGATGAGACGGCTTCCGATACTGTTGGTCTTTTTTTCACTCATTCCAATGTACAGCAGTTTCGATTTGCCAAACGGATATTGGATTTGAATGCCGGAAGTAAAGATAAAATACAGTCCGATAATGCCGTTCAAGGGTCTGATGTTACTTGCCTCAAATGACTTGGGCTTGTCAAAGTAAATATTGACAATATTTTTAGGTTCGCTATTGGTCATACGTCATAAAATAGCATCTTAATTTTGCGCAAAAGTACGAATAAAATTGCTTTTCTCATACTTCGCGCACACTTATAATGCGCAAAGGTATGAGATTTTTTTAATATTTCAACTTTATGAATATCCGTATATTCTCCTAAAATCCCTTTAGGGATGCAATATTGGTAGAACAAACGGTAAATCCCGGAAATGCGTGCCTTTAGGTACGCGATATAGGAAAATGATCCAACATATTGCGTACCTAAAGGCACGCAGATAGAGGAGATAATCTATTTTCTACCAATATATTGTCCCAGCGGGACAGATATATGAAACATAAATCATGGTTTTACATAATTTTTTAGGGGCTTATACGGATATTCATATTCAATTTTCTCAACAACAGCCGATTTGCGGAAACCGGAAGGCGACAGGCGTTTGTTCGCCCTTTGCGCTATCTTTGTGTTCCTTGCGGTCAAGAAACTTTTCCCTTCGGAGAGGAAAATTATTTTTTTCTCGCCTCCAAAAACAGAAATGATAAAAATTAATGCTAACTTTGCAGAAAAAATAGGTCGTATGAAAGATACAATTACCGTTATTGCTGGCTTGACCCGCAACGTCCTGTCCTCTATTTCAAAGGGATTGCGGAATTTCAGGACGCAATGACGCGGTTTGATTATATTGACGAAGAAGAAATTGTTTTTGCATAAATAAAAATTCATACTTGAGTATGGAAAAAAAATACAAACTGGGATTGGCATTGAGCGGAGGCGGGGCGAGAGGCTTTGCGCACATCGGAGTACTTAAACTGCTCGAAGATTGCGGTTTACGTCCCGACGTCATTGTCGGCACCAGCGCCGGTTCGCTGATCGGGGTGTTGCTTGCCGACGGTTATCGGGCGGACGAAATCAAAACCCTTTTCACCGGGCGGGAATTTTCCGAATTTGCCTCCATGCAGATTCCGAAAATGGGACTTTTCGACATGAACCGCTTCCGGCAGTTCGTAAAACGCATTGTCAGAGCCGATAACCTCGAGGAACTGCAAATCCCGACCATCGTGATGGCTACCGACCTGGATCACGGATATGCGCAGGCTTTTACGAAAGGCTCCATTCACGAGACGGTTACGGCTTCCTGCAGTGTACCGATTTTGTTCAATCCCGTTAAAATAAACGGCACGAACTATGTGGACGGCGGGGTGTTTCACAATTTTCCCGTTTCGATTATCCGCGAAGATTGCGAGATCGTGATTGGCTCGAATGTCAGCCCGGTGGTGCCCGACAAATACAGCAAAACGATTGTGGGCATCGCGGAACGCACGTATCACTATCTTTTTCGCGCCAATACCTACAAGGACAGGGAGATGTGCGATATTCTGATTGAAACCGAAGAGTTCGGACTGTTCAAAATGTTTGATTTGAAAAACGTGAATATCTTGGCGCAAATCGGTTATACAGCCGCCGAACGCGCATTCGAGCAGTTTTTGAAACTCAATGTCCATGAACAACTTGCCCTCAGTTATGCTACGAAACAAAATTAAAATAATACGATGAAAACGATTATCTATCAAACATTTCCGAGACTGTTCGGAAACTTTAACGGAAACCTTGTCAAGGACGGCAGCATTTCGCAAAACGGCTGCGGAAAATTCAATTCCTATACCGACAAGGCTCTGTATTCCATTAAGGATTTGGGAGTTACGCATTTGTGGTTCACGGGCGTCATTCGCCACGCCACCTGTACGGATTATTCCGCTTTCGGCTTGCCCAAAGACCATTCCGCCGTGGTGAAGGGAATGGCAGGCTCGCCCTATGCCATCAAGGATTACTACGACGTTTGCCCCGATTTGGCGGAAAACATTCCGAACCGGATGGCTGAATTTGAGGCGCTTGTCAGGCGCGCGCACGACGCCGGCATGAAAGTGATTATTGATTTTGTGCCCAATCACGTAGCCCGTAGTTATCAGTCTGTTATGAAGCCTGCGTACGTCGAGGATTTTGGACATGGCGACCATACAAACCGCGCTTTCGACCCGATGAACAATTTTTATTATCTTCCCGGACAGTCGCTCCTGTTGAGTTGCGAAGAGCCTGAAGAAGACTTTGAATACAGCGAATTTCCCGCCAAAGCGACGGGCAACGACTGTTTCAAGGCGGAACCCGACCGCAACGACTGGTATGAAACGGTGAAACTCAACTACGGAATTGATTATCAGAATGATGGAAGGACATATTTTTCTCCCGTTCCCGACACCTGGGAAAAAATGCTGGATATTTTGCTGTTCTGGACGGGCAAGGATGTTGACGGATTTCGCTGTGATATGGCGGAAATGGTTCCCGTCGAGTTTTGGGACTGGATTATTCCGCGCGTGAAAAGTCGTAAAAACGTAAAATTTATTGCGGAAGTATATAATCCTCAGTTGTATAGAGATTTCATCAATATCGGAGGCTTTGATTATCTGTATGATAAGGTGGGAATGTATGACACGTTGCGAGCCGTTATTGCAGACAAATCGTCGGCGAACGCCCTGAACGCCTGCTGGCAGGCTACCGGCGATATTCAGAAAAACATGCTCTATTTCCTTGAAAATCATGATGAACAGCGTATTACTTCCGATTTTTTCGCCCGAAAAGCCGAAATTGCCATTCCGGCTTTTGCTTATCTTACTTTCCTGAATATCAATCCTGTAATGATTTATAACGGTCAGGAACTGGGCGAGCGGGGGATGGATGGGGAAGGTTTTAGTGGCTACGACGGCAAAACGTCCATTTTCGATTACTGGAGCATGGAAACCGTTCGCAATTGGGCAGATACGGGCAAATTTGACGGTAAAAACCTGCCGCAATCACAACTTGAATTGCGCGAAACGTACAAACGGATTCTCACGCTTGCTAATCGGGAAAAAGCCTTGTATTCAGGTAGTTTCTACGGTCTTGATTTTTGCAATACTTATCCGTCGGACAGAATCACCGCTTTTTTACGGAAATTTGAAGACGAGTTACTGCTGGTGATCATCAATTTCGACGAAAAAGAATGCGAAGTCGCGATAAACATTCCGCAAAATGCATTTGAAGTGCTGAATATCAAGGATAATACCGTTTCAAAAACGACCAATCTCCTGACCGGCGAAGAAACCGTCAGCGCACTGACGCAATATAGCCCGTACTATGCGAAAGTTTCCGCTTCATCATATAATTTGCTGAGATTCAAACTATTGCAATAAAAATTTTTCAGATATAAAACCGTAAGAACGTATCCGTTAATAACTGTACGCTAAAAAATCACCCCGCGGCTTCGCGTCTCCTCTCCGGGTCGGGGGTATTTATCCGGCGTAATTCCCCTCCGCCTTAGCCTCTGCCTTTTTTCCCCTCTCCCTGTGAGAGTCGGGGGGCTTGGATGCCCAAAGGGTGGGATGGATTCCCTTGTTTTTTAACGGATTATGAATCCTTATGGATGCTTTTAAATAAACGAAGTTCCGCCACTGTGCCCTGTTTTATTTTTATCCGTTTGTGTGTAATTGGAAATTTTACGCTAACTTTGCACAAAAAACAAACCAAATGGACGTAAAGATAGAACAAACCTGGAAAGCATGTCTGAATGAGGAGTTTCAGAAATCCTATTTCATTCAATTGACTGATTTTGTGCGAAATGATTATAAGGCGGAAACAATATATCCTCCTGCTTCATTGATTTTCAATGCCTTCAATCTTTGTCCGTTCGACAAGGTGAAGGTCGTTTTGCTGGGGCAGGATCCCTATCACGAGCCGGGTCAGGCGCACGGATTGTGTTTTTCGGTGCGGGCGGGAGTGCCGTTTCCGCCGTCGTTGCGCAACATTTTTAAGGAAATACACGATGATTTGGGCAAACCCGTTCCGCAATCGGGCGACCTTACGCGCTGGGCGGAACAGGGTGTGTTACTTTTAAACGCAACGCTCACGGTAAAAGCCCATTATGCGGGTTCCCATCAGGGAAAAGGCTGGGAAACGTTTACCGACGCGGTCATTCGAAAATTGACTTCCGAACGGAAGAATCTTGTCTATATTTTGTGGGGATCCTATGCGCAGCGCAAGGGCGAGATGATTGATTCGACGCAAAATCTTGTGTTACAGTCTCCTCATCCTTCGCCGCTGTCGGCAAGCAGGGGCTTTTTTGGCAACAAACATTTCAGTAAGGCAAATGATTATCTTGAAAAAACGGGACAGACGCCGATAGAGTGGTGAAAATCAAATAAAAATTTACAACTGATGAAGAAACAATTTATTTTCTTTTTGTGCGCCGTGCTTCTCTTTTCGGCGCAAATGAAAGGGCAAAGCTACAATCCCGGTGATATAGCCGTGATTAACGCCATTATCGAAAATAACGGCTTGCAGTGGACGAAGGCGGAGCCTGCCGATGGGAGTTATGTGCCTGTGGACTGGGCATTCAATGATCAAATGTTTGAAGGCGTCGTCTGGTCGGATGATGCAACCGACAAGCGTATCGCAGAGTTATATCTCTTCAGTCAATCATTAACCGGCGCTCTTGATGTTTCGGGTTTAACAAATCTTCAGAAGTTGTATTGTAACATCAATCAGATATTTTCACTTGATGTGTCGGGTTTAACAAATCTTCAAGAGTTGAATTGTAACACCAACTTTCTATCTGTACTTGATCTTTCAGGCTTAACGAATCTTCAGGAATTATATTGCACAGGAAATCAGTTATCTTCACTCGATGTTTCGAGTTTGACAAATCTGCAGATTTTGGATTGCTATTTCAATCGGTTATCTTCACTTGATGTTTCGGGTTTGACAAAACTTAAAGAATTGTATTGTATCTCCAATAGACTGGCTTCGCTTGATGTGTCGGGCTTGACAAATCTTCAAAAATTATCTTGTAGTAATAATCAGCTATTTTTACTTAATGTATCTGGGTTGACTAATCTTCAAGAGTTGTGGTGCACCAACACTCCACTTACTTCTCTTGATGTTTCGGGCTTGACTAATCTTCAAGAGTTATATTGTAACTATAATCAACTATCTTCGCTTGAAGTTTCGGGTTTGACAAATCTTCAAAGATTGTATTGTTTTAGCAATAAACTGACTTCACTTGATGTGTCGGATTTGACAAATCTTCAATATTTGGATTGCACTTTTAATCAATTAACTTCACTTGATATGTCGAGTGCTACAAATCTTCAACACTTGGATTGTAGCAGCAATCATCTTTCTTCGCTTGATATATCGGGCTGTACAAATCTTCAATGGTTGGATTGTGTTAATAATTATCTATCTTCGCTTGATGTATCGGGGTTGACAAACCTTCAAATTTTAAGATGTTCCTTTAATCCACTAACTTCGCTTGATGTATCGGGTGCGATAAATCTTCGTGAGCTATATTGCGATCTAAATATGCTGATTTCGCTTGATCTATCGGGTGCTACAAATCTTGCAGGCGTGTTTTGCAACAACAATTTTCTAACTTCGATCAATGTTTCCGGTTTGACAAATCTTCAAGGGTTGTATTGCTACAATAATAAACTGACAACACTCAATGTATCAAGTTTGACTAATCTTCTAACTTTGGATTGTCGCAACAATAATCTGACTTCGTTAGATTTAACAGGACTTGACAATCTTTCCCTTTTCTACGGAACAGACCAGACAAGCGCCTTTACGCTCACCGGCAGTGCAGGAAACTACACAGCCGAGGCAACTTTTGGAAACGGTACTACTTTCGATAACGCCGCACTATCATACGGCAACGGCATTTTGAGTAGCACAAGCAGTACGGCGACTGCTTCAGAATTTACATCTCCCACCGGAAAAGACGGTTACAGTTATAATCTGTCGGGAACATTGACGCTGAACTATTTTCCCACCAACAACCCGAACATTTCGGCAGATGTGAAAGTTCGTCTTTCCGGAAATATTTTGTCTGTTGACAGTCCCGCCACCGAAACCGTGCAGGTTTATTCGATAAATGGAATGTTGCTGCGTCATTTCCAAAAACCGGCGGGACAGGCTACTTTTTCTGTTAATCAGGAGCAAAACTCCGTGCTAATTATTACGGGCAGTTCAGGCTGGGTGCGGAAAGTGAAGAATTAGAATGAGCGGAATTTCTTCAATTCCTGCCTCCGTTCTTTTGCCTTGCCCGCCGTCAACCTGTTCAGAAGTTCCCAAAAATCGGCTCCGTGGTTGTGATGAACGGTGTGGCAAAGTTCGTGAAGCAATACATAATCAATAAGATGCGGAGGTAACAACATCAAAAAAATCGAAAGGGAAATAACTCCTTTCACGGAACACGAACCCCAGCGCGTCCTGCTTTTCCGAATTTTTACTTCCCTGTATGTAAAACCATTATTTACAGCAAGTTGATGCAGTCTTGGCGGTAGTTCAGCCTTGGCTTTTTGGCGCAATTCCTGCTCGTTAAAAGAGGGAAGTTCCGGTCGGGGCTGTTTGTTGAACTTCTCAATCAGAACCTCTCTTTTTTCGTGGAAAAATTCCTCT
>JAITMT010000027.1 GCA_031277235.1 Tannerella sp. | reverse complement strand
TGATGATGGAATAGATTTCGTCCATGACAAGGTTCGTGCGCTCGCCGGTTATCAGCGCGAGCAGCAGGAGCGTAATGCCGAAGTAGAGCAGCATCCCTATCAAAATGGGCGCGTAGGGATAAACCGGGACGGTACCGAACAGAAAGAAAAAGGCGGGAAACAGGTAGTAAACGGTTTTGGCCGCCCCCTCGAAAAAATGGCTGACCGACGAGAAATAAAAAAGCCGCTGCATGAAACTCAATCCCTTCTGAAACAGCGGATTGTGCGACCGCAATATCTGGAACGCTCCCTTTGCCCAGCGCAGCCGCTGCACGGAATATTCGGCTATGTTGGCGGGAGCAAGCCCGCAAGCCAGCGGCTCGTCCACATAGACGGTTTTCCATCCCCTGCCGTGCAGATACATGCCCGTCAGCACGTCTTCGGTAACGCTGTCCGTCGGGAAACCGCCGATGGATTCGACGGCTTCGCGGCGCAGCAGTGCGTTGGTGCCGATCCAGTAAGCCGCATTCCAGTTGTTCCGCGCCGGAAGGACCAGGTGCATGAACGTGTCCTGGTCGGAATAGGTTTCCTTTCCGGAGATGCGCCGGTGCTGGAAACTGTCGGTATTGTAGTAGTGCTGGGGCGATTGCGCCACCGCCACCTTTTCATCGTTAAAGAATGCTGCCAGCCGGGTTAAAAACTCCCTTTCGGGGCGGAAGTCCGCGTCCAGAACGGCGATTAACTCTCCCCGCGTATGCTGCAGGGCATTGTTCAGATTGCCCGCCTTGGCGCCCGCGTTGTTCTCCCGGGTTATGTAGCCGGTTCCGAGTCTTTCTGCCAGTTGTTTCATTTCAAGCCTGCTTCCGTCGTCCAGCAGCCAGGTTTTGTGGGGATAGTCCATGTCCAGGCAGTGCTGCAGGGTGGTTTCGAGCAGGCTGCAGTCTTCGTTGTAGGTCGGCACGAACACGTCAATGGAAAATTGCCTGGAACTTTCGAAAGATGCCGGTTCTTTGGGTTTTCGCCACAGGGAAACGGCAAACAGTATCGCCGAAAAACACATGAGGATATCAACAATGAGAAAGACAACCGATGCAAACATCTGATCGGTATTCAGCGTAAAACTAATTCTCCAGATTACATAAAGCGCCGTCAGCAAAATGTAAATAAGGGTTGATATTCTTTGAACAATTATATTAGGCATTTTTGAAGATTTGAAGATTTTGAATGAACATATAAACGTATCATTTTTCTCATTTGGAGGGGTTTTAATATTTTTATCATTTTTCTATCTGATTGTAATTCGTTATAATTTGGGTAGTTGAATCCAAATCTGAAACAATTTCCGTATGAATGCCGTCTGAAATACCGGTTTTAATGAGTTTTTTTGCGACTTCTTTCCCTTTAGGAACATACAAGTATGCCGAATCGTTTTCATAAACAATATATTTTTCCTCAATGGAAAGGGCGTGTTTCCGCTCTTGCAAAATGATTTCAGCCGTAGCGGAATAGCCTGAACGTAAAGGTGGAATATCCTCATTGACAGAAAATTCCGCTTCAATCAGATATTTCATTACTCCGTTTTCAAGATTTCCCTTTGACGAAATTTTGGAGATGACAGCTTGGGTTTTCAAACTGTCGTAAGCGTTGAAAATCAGATTTATCGTATCTCCCAAATCAAGATATTTCAGGTTTTTTTCCGCAATGGATGTCCGAAAGCGGAATTTGTTCATTTCGGCGACGATGGCGACGGTAGTACCCGGATTATAATTGTTCCTTTCGATGACAGATGTTCCTGTTTCAACGGGAATGTCAATAATCGTTCCCGATGTACTTGATTGTATGCGATTGGATATGTTTTTAGACGGAATCCGTCCTTTTTGTAATATATCCAACTGATTTTGGGCTGAATACATATTTTCTTTAGCGATTTCAAACAGCCGTGTGTATTCGTCCATTTCGGAAGATGAAATTACGTGAGAGTCATACAGTTTTTTGCTTCGTTCATATTCTGTTTTTTTTGCATTATATTCTATTTCAGCCGTTTTTACATTTGCTTCGTAACGTTCCAAATCAAATGTGCCGGGTACGAGTTTAACGGAAGCAATCGGCGTACCTTCCCTGACCTGCTCGCCGATTTTCACAAAAATTTCTTCCAGAATGCCCGATAACTGCGGTTTTATCTCAATTTCCTTTTGCGGGAAAACATTACCCGAGATGGATATATTTTCCTGAATATCACGATACTGCAGTACTGATGTTTTGAATGTGTCTTTTTTGCTTTTTGCAACGGAACGGTAAATGATAAAACTCAACGCCAGCAAAAATAATACGGGAATTACGATTTTTATTTTATTCATAGAGTTTTTATTTGAAAATTACCATTAATACATTGATAAATTATTCCCTCATCGCTTCAACAGGCTGAATCGTAGAGGCTTTCAATGCAGGAAACACTCCGGCAATCATACCCGACGCAATCAAAACAATCAATGCCAATACTGCCATACCCAATTCAAAATCAGTCTGTTTAAAAAACATGTTTTCTTTTGCAAAGGACAAAATCCAGTCTATCAGCATTAAAATCCCCTTTCCAACCGCAAGCCCCGCTAATCCCGAAAGCGTCGTAATGATAACCGCCTCCGTCAAAATAAGCCGGATAATGGATTCCGGCGTTGCGCCGACCGTTCTCCGGATGCCTATTTCCCGGGTGCGCTCCTTGACAATGACAAACATAATATTGCTGACGCCCACGACGCCACTGATTAAAAAGCAAAGCCCGAATATCCAGATAATTTTGCGCAAACCGGTGAACAATCCTTCAAAAGCTGATGTTTGCGTTTCAAAATTAGCGATATACAACGCCTGTTCGTCTTTGACGGAAAAGCCGGATTGTGCGGCAATATAATTCCGCAACCGTTCTTCAAACTGTTTGGAATCGGTTGCTTGCGATACACTCAAGGAAAAACCGCTGAAATAATCCGTATTTCCCACGAATTGCCTGTAACTTGACAGTGGAATATAAACCGAATTTATATCCGAAGCACCGAAAATATCGTCATTGCTCAAAACGCCTGTTACCGTAAACAGTGTCCCCGAAATATTGACAGGATTGCCGATCACTTTTCCATTTCCGAATAAAGCTGTCGCTACGCTCTCGCCGATGATGGCGACAAGCCGTTCTTCCGCAATGTCGGCACGGTTGAAAATCCTGCCTTCGTCATTGACTTTCAATATCCGTATTTTCAAATAGTCTTCGTTGATACCTGTTGTGCTGAATACTCCGCTTTTGTCGTCGTTTTGTATCAGCGTGCCGGCTGAAACTTCGGGCGAAAGCGCTTCGATTTCCGGGAACCGGGTTCGCAAGCGTTTAAAATACTCGTTATCAAACAGTATGGCTGTTCCTTTACTGTTATTTCCGAAAGGCAGAGACATGGAGCCGCCGTTAACATAAAGGCTTTTTTGGGCAAAGGCGCTGAACATATTCATCACCGATTCCTCGAAACCTTTGCCGGTTCCCAGCATCACAACCAATATCAGGATTCCCCATGACACGCCGAAACCCGACATAAAGGCGCGGACTTTGTTTTGCTTCATCGAATAATATGTTTCCTGAATGCTCTCTATCATTTTCTTTTGTATGAACGGATGAACGGGTGAACGGACTGTTCAGACCAATTTAAACAATTCCGTAATTCCCCAAATCGCCACAATCGGAATCGCTACCGAAAGAAAACTGTAAATATACTTTATATTATAAATATTCTTTATAAAAACAGCAACTATCAGATAATAGGGAATAAATGAATAATTCATCAATTGCATGGATAATTTGAATTGAGCATTATCCATTAAAGCAGCCGCAATATCTTTTGTTTCGGGAATTTGCACATTATCCATCAGCAAAATACCTGCAAGGATGAAAACAGCCGGAACAAAATACGGATATGCCGCCGGGTACAAAAATCGTTTAAACTGTGCTTGTCCGTTGAACAGCAGCGCCGTCAGATGAAACAGGAAAGACAGTACTACCCAGATAATTACGCCCGAAAGTATTGTAAGGGCATAACTGATGCGCGAAAAGATAATGAAAATGTTTTCACTTTGTAATTCTGCTGAAATAAACAAGGCTGTTACCGTTGAATAGAACTCCGCCAGCAGCAGGCTGTACAGCACAATTATCCCGAAACCGTACCATTTAGACAGATTTTCAATACCGGATATGAATTTATTCATAGTTGATTTACAGATATATAAGCCTCAACGTATGCTGCTACAAAAATAATGACAAATACTAGCGCTGCACCCGTCCCGACCGTCTTGTAAAATCCTTTCGGAAGGCTTTCTTTTCCTCTCATCAGTTGCAAGAGATGCCATGCAATATAAAACCCAATTGCTCCCGACAACCAAAATCCGATCAGTTCAAAACTATGTGGCAACGTAACTTTTAGGATTTCAGACAGCGATAACCCTGCATCGAAAGAAGATTTGAACACATCTGCCGAGAAAAAACCGTTGTATATCAGGTTCATCAAAGTTCCCAATCCTAACATGATGCCTCCGAAAATATTCACCAAACATCCTTTCAAATTGTTTTTAAAAATCAGCAGGAAAACGCTCTTGTGGTCATCCATGTCAAGGAATTCGGTAATTTTGGTTACTACATTGTTCCTTTTTACAGTATTGTCTTCTATCTGTATCTCGGGAATATCTACAAAGAATACCCTTATGCAAAAAGGAATTAGAAACAAAAAGGAAGATAGAATAAAGAAAAGAAACAGTTTATTCTGTAATAATTTCATCGAATATTAGCCATAAGTTTATTCATATAATATTTATCATTATAATAATACTTTTTTATTACGTATGTTATAACTTTTTAATTGATAGTAGTTGTAAATACCAATAATAAAACAGAGTAGAATTAAAAAAACATTAACATAGAATATGACCAACGGATGTGGAATATTTAATATTCTAAATAAAAACAGGAAGCTAATCAAAAAACCAACTATACTGAAAAATATATTAATTTTATAATATTCAACTATTTTAGAAGGTGATATTGATATAATGCTTAAACCTGTTAATTCTTGCATCTCGTTAGCATTCATATCATCTGTTAACTCAACAACTTTTATTCTGTTTCTCTTACCATCGTAATAATTGATAATCAATCTTCCATTTATTAAGGATATTTTTTGTATGTTATTTTTCTGTATAATCCTGTCCAAATGCCATTCATAGTAATATGCTATGGGAAATGCTAATGCAACAAAAAGTATACCTATAACAGATCCCGGATTTATGAAAAAATTCGTGATTAAAAAACCTATTGGAAAAGAAAATAATATAAATAAAAGACCACCAATCATTTTATTTGTATAAATATCATAAATGGTTCTTAATAAACTTTTTTTATGTATTCTTTTTATTTCAATTCTATCTTCAAAAATCTGAAATAAATCATATTTCAATTCAATCTCTTTCATAATTTATACAGTTCAATGTTTTTTACTGAAATTTTATTTCAAAAAATAAACTTGCTTAATGTAACGAATATCTCTATCCATTCACCGTTTCTTTGTAATTATACAACAAAGAGGTTATCCATTTTGATGAACAACCTCTTTGATAATGTTTACAAAATAGCACATGCTCCTCCAATTGCCCAACCTACCGGATTTGAGCCAATTGCCCATGCTGCACCAGTGGCCAAACCGACTGAATTAACCAAGGCTCCTCCTCCGGCAGCAGCAAACCATTCTCCTAAACTTGTAGTCGCAGAAGATTCACCTGAAATACCTTCATATATTAAATATCCGCCAAGTTGGTTCATTGAATAATTGTTAGAATCATTAGGACCATTATAAGAGTTCATCCAAGCAAATGAAATTACAATTGCTGTTAATAAAATCATTATATTTCTTTTCATGATTTATACCTTTAAATATTAAGCTAATATAACACCACATAATATTATGCCTGCTGGTATGGCTAATCCTCCGGTTGCAATACCAGCCATTGCAGTCGCAGTTGCAACTCCGCCTAAAGCACCTCCCGCAGTTTGCCATGCAGCTTGTCCCAAAGTAGATTCACATTGTCCTGAATACAACCAACAAGCATATCCATATTGTTGAATGGTTCCATATTCAACAAAAGATTTATTGATACCTCCCATCACTCCCAGCGACATAACCATCGCCACTAACATTCCTAAAATTGCTTTTTTATTTACTTTCATAGTCGTAAAAATTTATAAATTAATAATTTGTAAAAAAATAACTGTTTTTGAAAAATTATCTTTACGGCAATTTTACGCCGTAAAAATAAGTAATAAATTTGACATTCCGCACTTTTTGTGCAGATTTTTTTGTTTTTTAATCTTCCTTTCTCATAGGCATTTCATTTTTAATAAGTTATGTAAAAATCATAAATAAAATCATATATTCACGCGACAAAGGTAAATATAATTTATATATCTGCCAAATAAAAAGTAAAAGCACTTTATCTTTTAAGATTTTTTAACACAAAGGTGTTGTTGCGAAATTTGCTTATTGACATCCAAGAAATTGATTTTATGCCTTTTATCTGTTTTCATATTCCTGTAAGTATTTTTTCATTTCGTCTTTTATTTCTTTGGCGGCTGTAGTCGGAACTTTCTCTTGGGTTTCCAAAATTTCAATAGCCTGATTTTTAGCATTTACCGTATCACCTTTTTCCATATACAATCTGGTTAACAGATATTTGGGATATAACTTATAGGGAATCATATGGATAACCGTTTTATATGCCGTTTCGGCTTCGCTGTATTTTTTCAGTTTCTGGAAACTTTGTCCCAGCAACAGATAACTGTTTGGATTTGAAGATTTTTCGATGGATAATTGTAACTGTTCGATACTTTCTTCCGTTTTTCCGGTTTGCGCCAGCGCCGAGCCGTAGTAAAAACGGAAAAAACCGTTGTTTTTTAAGGAGGGTAATGCTTTTTCATACGTTGAAATGCCTGTATTTATCCCGCCTGTAAATACCTGTCGCTGCCCTTCGTGCAACCGGGAATATCCGTAAAGATTGAATACAGCCAATCCGAAAATATATATGCAACCGATTATAAAACAGTATTTTACGAATAAGTTTATTTTCATACACTGCTTTTTATCCCTGAGAATAAGGGTGATACAAAAGGTCATCGTAAGATATACCGGTATGATTTTCAGTGGAAAAGAAAAGAACGACAGTATAATGACTGCCGTGAGCGAGGCAAAAGCGGAACAGGTGAGCAGTGATATTTGCCGTGAGAAGCGTTTTAGATAAAGATAAATCAAAAATGCTGCGAGAATAAGCGTAAACAGAAAACCTTGTTCTAAAAGCATTTCTATCAACTCATTATAGGCGCAGGTTACGTAATCGGCAACATAACGCTCCTTTTCTGTTCCTCCCGATTTTTCAAAATAGGCTGCCTGCCATTTTCCATAACCGGCTTCGAAATAACCTGTTCCATTGCCCAAAAGAAAATTGTCGGAAGGCGCATTGTGATAAATAACTTTCCAGATCAGCAAGCGTCCGAAAGCCGAATCAGACTTGAACTGATAAAGAAAAACGCTTCCAACGACGGTCAGTATGACTGATAGCATGATGGCAGTTACTTTGCGGAAAGGCGTTTTCAAAAGATTCAAAAACTTTTTCAAAAGTAAATATCTGTGATTCAATACCATTAAACAACCGGCGGAACTTGCTATCCATGCAGCACGGGATTTTGACAGGATTAACAGAGACAGGATGAAGACAAAACCGGTTAAAACGGCGTAGTAGAAATTTTCTGCTTTGCGTATTCTCTTGTATGACAGCAATAGATAAAGTACAATAGGCGAAATCACTGCTAAATAACTCGCATAAGCGCTCGGAGTGCCGAATGAGCCGCCTAATTGAAAAACAGTATTGTTGTTGGGGATTAAACCGAATAATTGTCCAAAGCCGTAAACGCTTTCTATGCCGGCAGTCAGTAAAATAGCATATAAACTCCATTTTATCAGTTCTTTATCATAATAAAAAAGACTTGTAAAAACAAAATACAGCAACCGGCAAGTCAAAACAGCATATATAATATATGTACCGTAAACATTTCCCCGAAAAACGAGTTGCAGGAAAAGCCATAATGTTATCAATATGACGAATCTTGTACCGATCTTGTCGCTTTGCCATTTTTTTATATGAAAAATATTGATTGACAGGAATATAAATACTGTATAAAAGCCGGCGTACTGTGTTGTAAACCAATTTCCTGTTCCGATAT
>JAITMT010000022.1 GCA_031277235.1 Tannerella sp. | reverse complement strand
GAAACAAACAAATCGTCCATTTTTACTTCCGACTGGATATTGTTCCAATATTCGTTATGCGCTATGCCGTAAGTTGTTACCATGGTAAGATGCAGGGTTTTTGTCGTTTTTGTTTCCCGCCTAAATGCCGCCCGTTTATTGCGCAGGTTTTCGTCCGTTTTTTTGTCTATCACAAATTCTTCTTCGGCATATTTCATTTCGCAGAGGTTGATAATGCGGTCGTTACGCTCGATGACAAGGTCAATTTGCGCTCCGTTTTTTTTATTGTTGCTACGCCACGAACTCGTATGGGTCAAAACGCCCGAAATACCGAGTTTCTGCTTTATTTGCGGCAAATGCGCCAAACAAACCTGCTCAAATGCGTAACCGCTCCATGCACGGCGACGGGCGTTTTCAAGCGAGTTTATCCAATAATGTTCATCATTCATTTTATTGTTTTTCAGGAAATTATAATAAAATAGCGAAAAAAAGTCCGTCAATTGATAAAGCGTTGATTTTATTTTTTTGCCATAACCGCCATATGAGCGGACGAAATCGCACTGTTCGAGTTCTTCAAGCATGACGGTCAAGCCGCCGCCGTTGGAAATTCCGCTTCCAACAATGATTTCTTCGCGCGTCAGACCTTTGGTTTTTGCGCTCAACGCTTCGATTATTTTCAAATGGTTTTCATAGTTTTTAAAAAGCGAGGCATACAGAAATGAAAATTCGTTTTTCAGCGGTGCATCTTTTTTATATAACATATTATCAACATTTTGCGCAACACTAAGTCCGCGCTCGAACATTTCGAGATAATAGGGAATACCGCCGAAAATCATATAGGCGTCAATGATAGACTTGCGGTCGAATGGAATTTTTTTCGATTTGAAAAACTCCTCGCATTCGCCGAGCGTAAAGGGCGCCAGGTGCATGCGGTGGGTAACGCGATTGTGCAGTCCGCCGCGGTTATTCAGTAACTTATTGATAATCCACGATGTAGCCGATCCGCAGGTGATCAGCAAAATATCTTTTCGCGCCGACGCCCAGGTGTTCCAAAAAAAGTCAAGTCCGGTGAGAAAACCCGAACGCGCCGTATCAAACCATGGCAATTCGTCTATAAAAATTACTTTTTTGCCGCGTTTCCTTGAATTTTCAAGCAGATGAATCAACTGTCTAAAAGCGTCAAGCCACGATTTTGCAGGCGCATAAGGCATTTTTCCGTAGGAAGTGAGGGCAGATGCAAAGTTTTCCAACTGTTCTTTTTTCGTTGAATTTTGTGCGCCGCTAATGTAAAACGAAAAACTATTATTGAAATATTCTCTAATAAGATAAGTTTTGCCGACACGCCGCCTGCCCCATAAAACCAAGAAATGGGATTTGTTGGAATCAACTAACTGTTTTATAATGCGTTGTTCTTTATTTCTACCCAGTAAAGCCATCATAATTTTGTTTCATAATTCGCTGCAAAGGTATAAAAAATATTGGATTAAGCAAAATATAGGTTATTATATTTCGCTTAAACCATATAAAAAATACAAGATTAAGCAGAATATTCACAATAATATTTCGCTTAAATAATATATAATATTCAGGATTAAGCAGGATATAAATAATTATATTTCGCTTAAACGATATAAAAAATATGAGATTAAGCGAACTATAGGAAAATAAAATATATATTAATTATCAAATTATCAACAAGATATATATATTATATTCCTGTTAGACTCTTTTTAAATCAATCAAGAAATCGCAACAATTCTTTCAACAGGATTCGTCCTTCATAGATGGCTTTGCCGAAGATTACGGCTGGGATTCGGGCGGCTTCAAGTTCTTCGATATCTTCTATCGAACTGATTCCGCCACTCGCAATCAGATAAATATCAGGTATTTCCGCTAATATTTTTTGATACAGCGCGGTAGAGGCGCCTTGCAGCATACCGTCCCGGCTGATGTCCGTACAAATAACTTTTTTGATTCCTTTCTTTTGATAATCAACGATAAACGGTAATAAATCCTGTGATGTTTCTTCTTCCCATCCGCTTACGGCGATTTTTTCATTTTTAGCATCTGCCCCGAGTATAATTCGCTCATTACCATATTGCTGTAACCATTTTTCAAATTTTTCGGGTGATTTCACAGCGATACTTCCACCCGTAATCATCTGAGCGCCACACTCGAACGCAATTTCCAAATCCCTGTCACTTTTCAATCCGCCGCCGAAATCTATCACCATTGACGTCCGTGCAGCGATTTGTTCCAGCACCTTGTAATTGACGATTTGACCGGCTTTTGCACCGTCCAAATCCACAACGTGTAAACGTCGCAATCCGCTGTCTTCAAATGCTTTTGCAACCTCTACCGGATTTTCATTGTAAACCTTTTTTGTGTTGTAGTCGCCTTTCGTCAGGCGTACGCATTTGCCATTGATGACGTCTATGGCGGGAATGAGTTCTATCATAAATTCATAAAATTTCGTAAAATCTGTTCGCCGACGCTTCCGCTTTTTTCGGGATGAAACTGTGTGGCATAAAAATTATCCTTGCACATTGCCGCACTAAACGGATTGATATAGTCACAAATAGCTGTAGTATAGTTATTTACAGGTACATAATAACTGTGTACGAAGTAAGTGTAGGCATTTTCGGGTATAGCCGTGAAGATTTCGCTTTTCAAACCTGACAGCGAGTTCCAGCCGACATGCGGAATTTTGTCTTCATGCTTTTGGGCGACAAATTTTTTAACTTCTGCATCAAATATCCCAAGACATTGCATATCAGCGCTTTCTTCCGAAAATTTGCACATCAGTTGCATACCGATACAAATTCCCAAAACAGGCTGCTTCAAATTTTTAATTAAACGATCCAATCCTTGATCTATCAGAAACTTCATTGTTGTTCCTGCTTCGCCCTGACCGGGAAAAACGACCTTGTCAGCCGACAATATCCGTTCTTTATCATCTGTTATTAAAGGGATTACGCCAATCCGTCGAAGGGCGTAATCCACTGATTTTATGTTTCCCGCATTGTATTTGATGATGGCGACCTGCATTCAGTCTTTTATCGTTACTTCAATGGTTTTCAAATCTTTATCCGCCGAAGAATTGCCGTACAAAATTTGATATTTGCCTGCGCGAACTTCCATTATCTGTTTTTCATCGTTGAACGAATAAAACGTTTCGGGTTCGAGCATCAATTCAATGATTTCCTTGCTGCCTGTTTTGACCGAAACGCGCTCAAACGCCTTCAAAGCCTTGATGGGAGCCTGCGGATCGTTCGGATTTTTGATATAAATTTGCACCACTTCGTCGCCGTCCGTTTTGCCCTTGTTTTCAACGGGAATACTTATCTTAACATTCTCATCCTTAGCGATTTCAGTTGCCGACAAAGTAGCATCTCCAAACGCAAAATCCGTGTAACTCAAACCGTAACCGAACGGATACAGCGGCTCTTCCGTCATATAGCGATACGTGCGACCTTTCATATTATAATCCTCATAATCAGGTAATTGTTCGGTTGATTTATAAAATGTTACGGGCAGTTTCCCGGACGGGTTGTAATCGCCGAAAAGAATGTCCGCAACAGCTGTTCCGCCGTTCTGACCGCTATACCAGGCATTCAAAATGGCGTCGGCGTCGCCCTGTTCGTTGGTCAATGCGAGCGCGCTACCCGTGCAGACCACAAAAACAACCGGTTTTCCCGTCAATTTCAAGGCTTTCAGCATATTACTCTGCACTTCCGGGAGTTCGATTTTTGTGCGGTCGCCTTTTCTGAAACCGTCCAGTTGCACAGGCATTTCCTCGCCTTCGAGACGCGGCGACAGACCGCCTACATATATAATAATGTCGGCGTCTTTCACCTTGCCGGCTGTCGCGATAAAATCAACGGGAGCGCCCGTCGTATCAGCCTTGTCCCGATGCACCACATCGCCGATATGGTCGCAGCCCTTTTCGTAAATTACTTCCACATCCACCGGCAGTTTCGCTTTGATACCTTCCAGAATCGTAACCGTATGTGTCGGAAAACCGTTATAATTAGCCCATTGCATAATCGAATCGTTGGCGTTCGGTCCGATGACGGCAATTTTCCTTATATCCTTGCTGATGGGCAACGTATTTCCTTCATTTTTAAGTAATACCATACTTTTACGCGCCATTTCGAGCGCCTTAGCCATGTGTTCCTCGTTCTCCACAACGCTGTACGGAATGTTTGAAAAAGGCACTTTTTCCGCCGGATCGAACATCCCCAGGCGCATACGTCCTGTAAATAAGCGTCTTAGCGACACATTCAATTCTTCCTCCGTTATCATGCCGTTTTTCACGGCGTCAAGCAACGACGCGTAACTCGAGCCGCACTCGACGTCCGTTCCCGTGCGTACGGCGGCAACCGAAGCCGATTCCCGGTCGGGATGCGTCTCGTGGCGCGGCGTTCTTTCGTCCTTTTTCCAGAAATCGTCAATTGCGCCGCAATCCGATACGACAATATTCTGATAATCCCACGTATTGCGCAGAATATCAACCAGTAACTGATTGTTTCCACAACAGGGCTGACCGTCGAGACGATTGTATGCGCACATGACTTCCTGCACGTTTCCTTCCTTCACAAGCACCTCAAAAGCAGGTAAATACGTTGTATAAAGATCGCGCGGAGAAACAGACACATCGAAACTGTGCCGGTTCCATTCCGGTCCGCTGTGAACGGCATAATGTTTGGCGCAGGCATATGATTTCAAATATTTCGGGTCGTCGCCCTGCAAGCCTTTCACGCAGGCAACCCCCATCCGGGAAGTCAGGTACGGATCTTCTCCGTATGTCTCCATCCCGCGACCCCAGCGCGGATCTCTGAAAATATTGATATTGGGCGTCCAGAAAGTCAAGCCCTTATAGCGTTCATATTCTTTTTTCTGTTGATAATCATTGTATTTGGCGCGGGCTTCATCGCTGACCATTGTGAAAGTTTCAAACATAGCCTCGTCGTCAAACGTGGCGGCAAGCGCGATTGCCTGTGGAAAAACGGTAGCCCGACCGGCGCGTGCAACGCCGTGCAATGCCTCGTTCCACCAGTCATATTCGGGGATGCCAAGCCGCTCGATGGCGGGTGTTGCGTTCATCATCTGACTCACTTTTTCTTCGATAGTGAGTTGATTGATAAGGTCTTCCACACGTTCTTCAATACTCAGTTCCGGATTTTGAAACGCATGTTCATACACGCTCTTTTCCTTGCAAGAGCCTGATAGCAAGAATAATGCACAAATCAATGTGCTAAGGTACCAATTCGATTTCATATTATTTTTTTTTGTTGTTAATTCGTTTAGTCGTTAATTTGTTTAGTCGTTAGCCCCTGAAAACCTTGAACTTTGAACCTCAAACTTTGAACTTTAAATCCTAATCCAAAAGCTCCGGTCTCAGCCGCTCCGTTCTTTCCTGCGCCTGCTGCAACCGCCATTCCGAAATTTTCTTTTCGTGTCCCGACAGCAACACCTCCGGCACTTTCCAACCCTTGTATTCGGCAGGTCGGGTGTAAACCGGCGGAGCCAGCAATCCGTCCTGAAACGAATCCGACAGCGCGCTCTGCTCGTCGCCGATAACGCCCGGAATCAGTCGTACGGTCGCGTCGGCAATGACCGCCGCAGCCAGTTCGCCTCCCGTCAAAACATAGTCGCCAACAGATATCTCTTTCGTTATCAAATGTTCACGAATGCGATAGTCTATTCCTTTGTAATGACCGCACAAAATTACAATATTTTTCAACATTGACAAACTGTTTGCCATCGGTTGCGAAAATTTTTCCCCGTCGGGCGAAGTATAAATGATTTCGTCGTACTTGCGCTCGGCTTTCAGCGCCGAAAGAGCGCGGTCAACCGGTTCGATCTGAATCACCATACCAGCCTCTCCACCAAAAGGATAGTCGTCCACGCGCCGCCATTTATTGGTCGTGTAATCCCGCAAATTATGCAGATGAATTTCTGCAAGTCCCTTATCCCGGGCGCGTTGCAAAATGGAGCAATGCAACATTCCGTCAATCATTTCGGGCAAAACTGTCAAGATATCTATGCGCATAAATTTACTTTCAGACTGCAAATATAGAGGAAATTTTTAACAAAAAAAAGAAGAGACACTCACGCGCCCCTTCTTTCCCAAAACACTAATTTAATGAAAACTGAACTTTAATATCAGCTAATTTGTGAAAATTTAATTTTGTGTATAATTGACTTTGTGTATCTAAAAAATTATTGCTTTTACTTAAAATACTGTTTATTAACCGAATATCAAGGATCATATCTGCACTTGGCAAATTGTTTCCAGGCGCAAAAGTACGGCTTCTTCAAGAGGCAAAAATTGATCTATGTTAAGAAATTGCTTCATACGGTAATTTTTTTTTGCTTGAGCCGTTGCCGCAACGCTATTTTTTGGAAATCCTCACCACATAGCCGCCGCCGGGAGCCATGGCTATCTTGAGTTTACGGTTGGCGGGAATGTCAATCGTTTCTTTTTTGTAGTCGCGGGCGACGCTGGCAGCGTTGACGCCGTCTCTGAACACTTCGCCCGTGAAATTCCCTTCGCCAAGGAACGACAAATCAAGTTCCAGTTCGCGGGCGTCCCAGTTCGTCAAACTGCCCACATACCACACATCACCTGTTTGGCGGGCAATGGAAACGTATTTCCCGATTTCGCCGTTGAGCGCGACGGTATTGTCCCAAACGGTCGGTACTTGGGCGATGTATTCCGTGCATTCAGGCTCCGCTTCGTAGTTCGTCGGAGCGTCGCAGAGCATGCTGAGAGGCGATTCAAATATCACATATTCAGCCAGTTGCCGACATCGCGTACCCTGACTCATCGGCTCGCTGTAAACGGCGCGGAAATTGCTTTTCGTGGCGTTGCGCATTGCGCCCTGCGTGTAGTCCATCGGTCCTGCCACCTGACGGATGAACGGTATCGTTACGTCGTGCGTAACCTGATCGTCCTTCGCATTCCATTTCATCTGTTCAAGACCGTGAACTCCCTCAAAATTAATGACATTCGGATACGTTCGCTGCAATCCGGTCGGTTTGTAGGTGCCGTGAAAATCAAGCATCAGTTTGTAGCGAGCGGCAATTTCGGCGGCGCGGTAGTGGAAATTGACTACCGTCTGGTCGTCTCTGTCCATAAAATCCACTTTGAAACCCTTCACGCCCATGGCGCTGTAATGTTTACACACCTTTTCGATATCCTTGTAAAAGCCTGAATAGCCCGCCCAAAGGATGATGTCCACGTTTTTGGATTTTGCGTAATCAATGAGTTCCTGCATGTTGATTTCGGGCACAACATACAGTAAATCAGCCTTTTTACCGTCCGACCAGCCGTCGTCGAGAATGACGTATTCCATGCCGGATTTCGAGGCAAAGTCAATGTAATATTTGTAGGTCTCGTTGTTCACGCCCGTTTTGAAATCAACGCCGTGCAGATTCCAGGCGTTCCACCAGTCCCAAGCCACTTTTCCCGGTTTCACCCACGAAAAATCGCCTTGGGAAGGGCTTGCCAGACGATAGACCATATCGTTGTCCGCGAGTTGTTTGTCGGTTTCGACAATAATCGCCGCACGCCAGGGGAAAGCCGTTGCGCCGTCGAATTTCGCGATATAATTTTCGCGCTGCACCGCGTTTACATGAGCCGCATTGTCCGACGTACTTTGCTCTTCCTTAGATACATAAGGTGCAAAAACAGCCTTCAGTGCGTTCGCCTTGTCGGCAGGATACATGAACATGCCCGGATAGTTGAGCAAATCGGCGTCGGTGATGCAAATCTTTTTACCGTTCGTGCCTTCCGCAACAATCGGCGTCTGTCCGTAGCGTTTCCTGTTCCATTCCGAGATTGGCACGTGAAAATACGGCTGCTCGAAAGAGTTCTCAAACTGCCGGTCAAGCGGCGTGTCTTCGGGTTGGTTGGCGTAAGTAACAAACAATTGAGCATCAGCGGGAAAATTAAATTCCACCTGCTCATTCCGGACAATGAACGGTTTTTTACCGGTAGCGATAAACCGGTAGGCGATACCATCGTCGTATGCCCTGAAAATCAGGCTGTAATCGCCTTTGAATTTCAGCGTCAATTCGTTGAATTGGTCTTTGATTTGCCTGCGTTTGTAAACCGGCGCGTCAATCGTCGTGTTGACGGTTTTCGTTTGCGAACCTGCGAGTTTCGGATTTTCGCCCCAAACCGTGCCGTCGTCGAGCGTCATGGAAATTTGCGACGGATTGAGCATGCGATCGCCGCCATGCGAAACAGCGTATTCAACCGTTTTGCCGACCGTGATGGCAGTTTCAATTTTGCCGTCGGGCGATTTCAGCGTAAACTGTTTCTGCGCCATGGCACCAAGCGGTAATACGCTCATAATCAATGTGATAAAAATGTTTTTGTTCATAAGAATCTTTTTAATTATATGGTTACTTCTAAAAATCGGTTTCTTCACGTTTTGATGAAACATTCCCGCAAAGATAAACAAAAATTCTGCAAAAAAGCAACTGTTTTCTTGAAAAAATCTATCTGAAATTTTTTTACAGTATCCTGTCATAACTTTCTTTCCCCGCTCCGCTCATTTCTCCAAAGCCCGATCGCAATCCAAATCTAGCCCCGACCACGCCTTTTTGTTCGTCCAGTCGGCGGCGGGATCAGACCAGAACGGGTCGCTTTCGGGCAAGCCGAGCGCAATGAAAACCGCCGTACAGAGGTACAGACTGCCCGTCGAGATATACGTCTCGCCGATGGAAGGCTGATAACCCGCCAATCCTGCGCGCAGCCAGCCTTGCGGATTGAAAGTTCCCGGAGCATTTATCTGTCTGTCAATCAGCGTTGTCAAGGCGCATCGCACCTGTGCGGGCTTTACCTGTTCGGGCAGTAATTTCCGGTACGCAACGTCGGAAAGCGCATAAAACGCACCGAAACGGTATGCCAGCGATCTGCCGACAACGGGATACGTGCCTTCGGGCGAAATCAGACGCTCCTGTTCTTCGGCGTAGCGTGCGTAACGAGCCGTTTCCACGTCGAAAGAAATGGACGTTTCAATCCCGTTTTTGCGGCAGACATCCAAAATTTCAAACAGCATCGGATGTATCACAAAACTGTTGTAATAATCCAGATGAAACTGCTCGCCGTCGCCGTACCAGCCGTCTCCCTTGTACCATTTGTCAAAACTGTCTATCGCGTGCCGGACGGTTTCAAATTCCCATTCGCCCGACAGTTCTTTCAAAGCCGTCTCGACCATTGCACTGAAAAACAGCCAATTACTGTTATACGGTTTGATAACGCGCGACGATTTCAATTCGGCAATCACCCTTTGTTGCGTCGTTTTGTCCAATCTGTCCCAAATTTGCGTACGCGCCCTGAGCAGCCCGTGCACCAGAAATGCCGCATCTACCAGCGGCTGAGTTCCCCGATTAAAATTCATATAATCAGGAGATTCTGGATTTACGGCATGAGTGATAGCCTGTATGGACAGGTCAATATATTTCTGTCGCAATTGTCCTTCGGGCGTATCGTCGGCGCCGAGTTCCAGCCACGCCGAAATCCCCATCATCGTGCGACCGAGCGCTTCGAGATACGTACAGGTTTTCCTGCCTTCAATATCCTTATTCATGGATTCAACAGGCATATTTTCCCGTAATTCGCCCCGCGCAAGGTTGGTAAGCAACGGTTCCGCAATGCGGTCAAGCGCCGACAGCCACACCGCGCGGTCGGAATTTTCGGAATATTTGCCGGTACCGGCAAACGCGGAAGTTGATAATAACAGACATAATGTCAATATGTTAAAGTTTTTCATACCGGATTTATTTTTTCACAAAGATAGGATTTTTTTTAGAAATTGTAAAAAATGAGTAATTTTACAGCCTCAAATGACAAATTTTGGCATGAAAAAATTTAATAAAATACTGCAATGGATTGTCCTGATCTTCGCTATCGCATGGCTGGCTTATTATTTCATGAACCAGCGCAGGGTCTATGACCGGGAAAAAACGCCCGAAACGACGCAGCAGGTTGCAGTGGAAGAATCGCAAATGTTGGAGCGGCAAGACCAATCCATTGAGCAATTGACGGCGGAAAATGTGGTGGTTGAATATGTGCGCGAGCATGGTAAACTGCCTGATTATTACATCACTAAATCCGACGCCGGCAAACAGGGCTGGGAGGCTTCGAAAGGTAATCTGTGCGACATACTGCCCGGACGCGCCATCGGAGGCGACCGTTTCGGCAATCGCGAGCGGCAACTGCCCGACAAAAAAGGGCGGCAGTATTTTGAAGCCGACCTCAACTACAATTGCGGAAATCGCGGCGCCGACCGTCTCATTTTCAGTAACGACGGACTCATTTTCGTTACCCGCGACCATTATAAAACGTTTATTCAAAAATAAAGATGAATACCATATATTTTAATTTCAAGAAGATTGATAATTACGCGGATTTTTTTGCTCAAATGCGCGAAAAGTTGGAACTGCCCGACTATTTCGGGAATAACCTGGATGCGCTCTATGACGTTCTGACGGGTTATCTGGAATTGCCGCTGCTGTTTTACTTCAACAATATGAAGGAGGAAAAACTGAAAGTCTTCACCGGTCTGATGGCAACTCTCGAAGACGCCGAAAAATACACGCAGGGCAAATTTTCTTTCGATTATAACTTCGGAGCGCAGGATTGGGTGAATAAATAGAAACTGCTTGTTATTCAGGGTTTAAGGTTCAAAGTTCAAGGTTCAAGGTTCAAAGTTCAACGCCTTCGCCTACCGCCTTTTGCCTATCACCTCACAACTCAATCCCCCCCTTCCCCTGCCGGACAATTTCAAACGGCTCGCGGGTGCAATCTACGACCGTCGAGCCTTCCGTGTCGCCGAAGCCGCCATCTATCACAATATCAACATCTTCGCCGTATTTTTCGTGAATCAGTTCGGGATCGGTCGAATATTCGGGTTCTTCGGGGTCATACTGAACGGACATGGTCAGAATCGGATTCCCCAATTCCTTGCATAACTCCCTGATAATGTTGTTGTCAGGCATACGGATTCCCACTTCCTTCCGGTTTTTGTAAATCTTCGGTAAACTGCTGCTCACGGGCAAAATGAACGTAAACGGACCCGGAAGATAGTCCCGGATCAGTTTGAAAACGTTGTTGCTGACTTTGGCATACTCGCTGATGTCCGACAAATCGTAACAAATAATCGAAAGATTGCTTTTTTGCGGATTCACGCCTTTAATCTGGCAAATCCGCTCCACAGCACGCACATTGAGCGCATCACAGCCGATAGCATACATCGTGTCGGTCGGATAAATGACCAGTCCGCCGTCTTTGACAACGTTTACCACCTTGTTAATATCCTTTATATTAGGATTTTCGGAATAAATTTTAAGCAGCATAATTGAATATCAGGGTTTAAAGTAAAATTATTCTATTGAATTGTTGAACAGATTATTCCTGAAAATAAATCCTTTTCACGCGCGGAGAAACCGACGTCAGAATTTCGTAGGGAATTGTATTTAATTTTTCGGATATTTCGTTGATGGTCAGTTCATTGTTAAAGATAATGACTTTATCTCCTTCCCGGACGCCCATATCCGTAACATCAACCATACACGTATCCATGCACACGTTACCCACTGTTTTACAGCGTTTTCCCCGAATCAAGACTTCGCCGGCGCCATTGCCGAGTTTGCGGTCAAAACCGTCGGCGTAACCGATCGGGATAACGGCGATTGTGGAGTCGCGTTTCAGAATGGCTTTTCGACCGTACCCGACCGAATCGCCCGCTTTCAGTTTTCGCGTTTGTAAAACAATGGTTCTCAGCGAACAAACGCTTTGTAAATCCTTAACCGCACCCGAAGCGCTCACGCCATACAGCGAAATACCCAACCGCACCATATCCATCTGATAATCAGCAAATCGCTCTATTCCTGCCGAATTGAGCGCGTGTTTCAAAACAGGATATCCCAATTCCTTTTCCATCCGTGAAGATACATTTTTAAACGTATCCAACTGATAATAAGTGTAATCATCCAATGCAGGATCATCGCTCCCCGCCAGATGCGTAAAAACCGAACGCACCGTCAGCCCGCCTTGCGCCTTGATTTTTCGGCAAAGTTCCGGCACTTCTTCGGGGTTAAAGCCCAGCCGGTGCATTCCCGTATCTATCTTGATATGAACGGGAAACGAGGTAATTCCTCGATGAATCGCTTCTTTCGTCAGCGCGTCGAGCAATTTGAAACTGTAAATTTCAGGTTCCAGCCCGTATTCAAACAGCAAATTGAAACTGCTGAACTCCGGATTCATCACCATCAACGGAATCGAAATGCCTTCTTTTCGCAATTCTTCGCCTTCGTCGGCTACCGCAACTGCCAGATAATCACATCGTTGATTCTGCAACGTTTTTGCGAGTTCAAACGCCCCGACGCCATAGCCAAACGCTTTCACCATGCAAATCATCTTCGTTTTCCGGTCAAGCGCCGAACGGTATAACTTATAATTATGAATAATCGCGTCCAAATTGACTTCCAGAATCGTCTCGTGCACCTTTTTCTCCAACAGTTCCGTAATCGTCTCAAAATGAAAGGAGCGCGATCCTTTTATCAGAACGATCTCATTATGAAACCTTTTCCCGTCAAACGACTTTACAAAATCATCGGTCGAGGGGTAAAAATCACTCTCAAATCCTGCAAACAGGCGACTGTTCCGGCTAATCTCCTCACCGATTCCAATTAATCGCTCAACCTGCTTACGCTGAAACAGTTCCGCCACTTTGCCATACAGCGTTTTGGACGACATGCCCGACTGCAAAATATCGGACAGTATCACCGTGTTTTTCAGTTTGCCGTCCTTGTTGCGATTGCCCTGAAAATCAAGGGCTGCATTCAAGGAATTGAAATCCGAATTATACGTGTCGTTAATCACCTGACAACCATTGATTCCCTCCATAATTTCAAGGCGCATCGCAACCGGTTCAAGCGTCGCAAATGCACGATCTTTCAGCAAAATTTTCTCCGGTTGTAACCGGAAAAGAATGGCGATACAATGTATAATATCCTCAATATAAGCGTCGCTGTAAAACGGAACGGTGAAAACGTGCGTTTTTTGATTCATCACGCAAGAAATTTTCGTCTCTTTTTCGCCTTTCTCCACAGATTTTACAAACAGCGTCGCATTTTCATTTTCCCTGCTCCATCCAATCGCCCTGCGAGACAGGCGCGAAGCCTCCAATGCGCTTTCAATTAATTGATCGTCAGCGTTATATATAATCGTTTCACAATCAACGAACAATAACAATTTTTCCATACATTTTTCTTTCGCCGAGCGGAAATTTTCCTGATGCGCCTCGCCGATATTCGTAATCAGTCCGATGGTGGGGCGAATGATTGGACGAATATTTTCCATCTCGCCCGGCATTGAAATACCCGCCTCAAAAATTCCAAATGTATGATTTTCATTCATTTCCCACACCGACAGCGGCACGCCAATCTGCGAATTGTAACTGCGCGGCGAACGCACGATGTTGAAATCGCCGTGCATCAACTGATACAAAAATTCCTTCACCACCGTTTTTCCGTTGCTGCCCGTAATGCCCAGCACGGGAATCGAAAATCGTTTCCGGTGAAACGCCGCAATTTGCTGCAACGCCGTCAATACATTTTTAACAACCAGAAAATTAGCGTCTTGCAATCGCCCGTCATCAATGGGTTTTTCCGTTACCACAAAACTGCGAACGCCCAGCTGATACAGGTCTTCGATATATTTGTGTCCGTCGTTGGTGGGGGTTTTCAGCGCAAAAAACAGGCTTGTTTCGGGAAAGGAAACCGTCCGGCTGTCGGTCAAAAGATGCGACACGACATCGCTTTCCCTCAATCCGCTTGAGGAAATTCCAATCACTTTCGCTATCTCGCCAATCGTGTAACTCATTGTTTACCTATCCTTTCGAGCAATTCTTTTTCTGTTTTCGAGAGGCAAATATAGGGATTTTTCGCTTTCAATCGCTCAATTTTCGCCAATGTTTGACGCAAAAACGTTTTATATATTTTGCTATTAGTATTTAATTCTCTGTGATTCAATGCTTTATTGATGGAATGAACTTCCGACATCTGATTGTGCATGTCTTTGTCCATGTACGTTCCGCAAAACCGCTCCCAGATATATTCCACCGCCAACGTCGAGGGATGAACCATGTCGTCCGCGTAGAAACGGTAATCGCGTAACTCGTCCATCATCAGTTCGTAAGCCGGAAAATAAGAAACGTTTTCCGGAAAAATCTCAGTCAATTCCTGTTCGGCTAAAAGCAGCGTCGCCTTACTCAACTGATTTTGATGCGCTCCGTCCCTGAAATGACGAATCGGGCTGACCGTAAAAATCACTTGTAGGGACGGATTCAGGCGCAACAAACCGGCAATCACATCCATCCATTCCTTCGCAATATCGTTCGCCGAAATCCGCCGGCGAACGAAATCCGCTTCCGGGCGTTTATGGCAGTTTGCGACCGCCTTCGCATTCTCTTTAAAATAATATATGTACGCGGAACCGAACGTGATGATTAGAAAATCCGTTTTCCGCAAATGCTCCGCTGCAGCGATCAAGGCGTCGTTCATCCCCTCCAAAGCCTCATCAGCAGCGGGTTTGGAGAAACTTCCGTGATGGGAGAAACTACTGTAAACGCCGTTGTAATAGAACAAGTCTCCTTCGGAAAAAGGCTCTCCCGACAACAGACGTTTGCACGCAACTGCCACGGAAACAGGATTATACAGCACTCCGAAAGGATTTGTGCAAACGTTAAATCCGCTCTCC
The DNA here is from genome assembly GCA_031277235.1 of Tannerella sp. Classification (GTDB taxonomy): domain Bacteria; phylum Bacteroidota; class Bacteroidia; order Bacteroidales; family Tannerellaceae; genus Tannerella. Next base: position 140 of record JAITMT010000022.1, on the reverse strand, counting down.
GACATTTTGTGCCCGATATGATCCGCAAAACAGGAACCCATCAGCAAAATATTATGCCGATAGTCTATCCCGCATTCCGAAACGGGAATCTCTACTTTTGTCTGAAAATCTCTCATGCAGTATTATTATATTAATGTACA
>JAITMT010000404.1 GCA_031277235.1 Tannerella sp. | reverse complement strand
ATAATTTATGGTAATACGATAATTCAGATACTAAAAACGAATCTCCCGAAACTGCGCAGTTTCGGGAGATTCGTTTTTAGTATCTGAATTATCGTATTACCATAAATTATAATAATACTTTCGATGTTACACCGTTCAACTTCACGATGTAGATGCCTCTCGGCAGCGTGATGGATTTACCGCCGGAAACAACTTCCTGTTTGATCAACTGACCGGTGATGCTGTAAACCGACAATACGCCCGATTTGGCTGCATTGACAACTAATGTGCCTCTTGAGCCCCAAACGGCGTCTGCTGCGATGGCTGCGTTGCCGACTTCACCGCTTTCCGAAGATGATTCGTATGCAATATTGATTTCAATTGCCGTATTGACAATCGGAATAACCACGTCGTAAACACCTGCCTGTGCCGATTCTTTGGCAGAGCCTTTCAATCCTTGCGGCAATGCCGGCGTTACCCCTACCGTCAATTTCTTGCCCGGCTCTGCGGAGACCTGGAATGTCATTTTTTTGTTGGATTCCGTGTAGCCCTGAAGCGCTATATTGGGATCCACGATACCGTCTGCCAGATTTAGCGTATAAGGTCTTAAAATGCCGGGATAGGCATTGGCTTCACCGTTCGGATTACCCGGATCTATGGACATTTCATTGTTCAACCAAATTTCATAACTGATACCAGTGAGATTCGGATATTTTGACAGTAAGGCGTTCAAATCCGTACGATAAGTATAAACAGCAGTGCCGTCCTTATCGGTAAAGTCTCCCTTATCTACAATTTCATCAGCCACTTGCATTCCGCCGAGGTAAATGTTGTTGTTGCCATTGACCGTCAGGGTTCTTCTTACATAAGGCATCAACTCTTTCCCGCCGTCGAAATCAAATGATACTATGAGTTCATCAACCACATAATTATCATTTAGAATGTTCTTATTAAAGTTGCCACCGCCGTTGGTAGATATTATCCCTGTTAGTTTATTTTCCTGATGACGCACAGTAATGTGACTAAGGGATGGAACATCTGCTCCATACCAATTTGGGCGAGAAACGGATACAGTAACGTTAGCACTGGGAAATTGCCCGAAAGCATTGTTCAAACTTGCTCCCAATAATAAGAATGAGAGCACTAAACCAAGAGTAAATTTAAATTTTTTCATATTCAAAACGTTTTAATTAATAATTTTATTTTTATTTATATCTTTAACATTCAATTTTTTAACGTAAAAAAACATCGCTACTTTGCCCTCTAAATGCGACAAATCAGCATGCAAAGATAAACATTATTTCAATACCAGTACACTTTTTTCAAATTTTTTTTTCAAAAAGTACAAAATTTTTGTTTTTTTGTATGAAATTTCGGTTTTTCAGGACAAAATTTACGATTCTTTATACAATATTCTGCTTTTTTTCGGGTTAATATTGTACATTTGCAGCGCGAAAGAGCGAAAAACTCCCCCCTCTCCCTGTGGAGAGGGGCAGGGGGAGAGGTCAGATGGGGAATTTGAAGATTTGAAGATTTGAGGATTTGAAGATTTGAAAATTCAAGGTTGAAGGTTCAATCTGCAAATTTCCCCCTCTCCCTGTGGAGAGGGGCAGGGGGAGGGGTCAAATTGGGATTTGAAGATTCGAAAATTTGAAAATTGAAGGTTCAATCTGCAAATCTCCACACAAGAGAATTAAACGATAAAACGATATTTTTTTAACGTGAACGAGAATTATACATTATTAAACAAAATAGACAGTCCGGGAGATTTGAGACGGCTGAAAGAAAGCGATTTACAGGAGGTCTGTTCGGAACTGCGGCAGATGATTATTGACGTGTTGTCGCGCCATCCGGGACATCTCGGAGCCAGCCTCGGAGTGGTGGAACTGACTGTGGCTCTGCACTATGTGTTTAACACGCCCACCGACCGCATCGTGTGGGACGTGGGACATCAGGCGTATGGGCATAAGATACTGACAGGCAGGCGGGAACGCTTCCCTACCCTACGGCAGTTGGGCGGCATCAGCGGCTTTCCGAATCCTGCCGAAAGCGAATACGACGCTTTCATAGCCGGACACGCTTCGAACTCCATTTCGGCGGCGCTCGGCATGGCGACGGCTTTCGAGTTGAACGGAGAGCGAAACCGGCACGTCGTTGCGGTCATCGGCGACGGCTCCATGACGGGCGGACTTGCCTTCGAGGGACTCAACAATGCTTCCAACACTCCGAATAATCTGCTGATTATCCTGAATGACAACGACATGGCGATTGACAACAACGTCGGCGGCATCAGCAAATATCTGGTGGACATCACGACGAGTCAGACATATAATAAGGTACGCTACGACGCGTATCGCGTGTTGCGCAAGATGAATATCATCGGCGAAGAACGGCGGGAAAACATTCTGCGCTTCAACAACAGTCTGAAAGCGTTGATTTCCAGGCAACACAATCTGTTTGAAGGATTCAGCATCCGCTATTTCGGACCAATGGACGGACACAATGTTTTGAATCTGGTGCAAAAGTTGAACGATATCAAGGATATGAAAGGTCCCAAACTTTTGCATATCAAAACATTAAAGGGAAAAGGTTTCAAGCCGGCGGAAGAATCGGCAATCGAATGGCACGCGCCGGGACCGTTTGACAAGGAGACGGGCAAGCGTATTTTCACGGTGGATTTGAACCAGCCGCAACTGTATCAGGACGTTTTCGGACATACGCTCGTGGAACTGGCTGAAAAAGACGACCGTATCGTGGGCGTTACACCTGCGATGCCTACGGGCAGTTCGATGTGCTTTATGATGAAACGTTTCCCCGACCGTGCTTTCGATGTGGGAATCGCTGAGGGACATGCAGTTACGTTCTCGACGGGAATGGCAAAGGAGGGCAAGATTCCGTTTTGCAATATCTATTCGTCGTTTATGCAACGCGCTTATGATGAGGTGATTCACGACACGGCAATTCAGAAATTGCCCGTTGTTTTCTGCCTCGACCGAGCAGGCATTGTGGGCGAAGACGGCGCTACGCATCAGGGCGTTTTCGACCTCGCGTATCTGCGCCCGATTCCGAATTTGACGATTGCTTCGCCGCTGAATGAGGTGGATTTGCGCAATTTGATGTACACGGGCTACCGGTCGGGCGTTCCTTTCGTGATTCGCTATCCGCGGGGCAAGGGCGAACTGTACGATTGGCAGCAACCGTTTGAAATTCTGCCGGTTGGCAAGGGGAGAAAACTGAAAGACGGCACAGATCTCGCCGTACTTTCCATCGGCGCCATCGGCAATATTGCCCGCAAAGCGATTGAAAGGGCTGCAAATGAAGGCGTTTCGGCGGCGCATTACGACATGATTTACCTGAAACCGTTGGACGAAGAAATCTTGCACGAGGTCGGGAAAAAGTTCAGGCGAATTATCACCATCGAAAACGGCGTCCGCATGGGCGGTCTGGGCAGCGCCATAGCGGAGTTTATGACGGAAAACGGATATACGCCTAAAATTCAGCGTATTGGCGTACCCGATAAATTCATTGAACACGGTAAAATCCCGGAACTTTACAAGATTTGCGGGATGGACGGGGAAAGCGTGTTTCAATTGATAATTGACAATGGACCATTAGGGTGTAGTGTTTAGAGTTTAGAGTGTATTATGTTCAAGGTTCAAAGTTTAAGGTTCAAAGCCTCCCCTAACCCCTCCGAAGGAGGGGAACTCCCTCCCCTTCGGGGAGGGTTGGTGAGGGGCTTTCAAATCTTCAAATTTTCAAATAGTTAATTATTAACATGTTATGAGAATACTAATTGCAGGTGCGGGAGATGTGGGAACACATTTGGCGAAGATGCTGTCCAGGGAGCAGCACGACATTATTCTGATGGATCCGGACGAGAGCAGGCTGGCTTTCACACGTCTGGGGATGGAAATTCTTCCTTTTGAGGGCAATCCGACGTCGCTAACGACGCTCCAGGAGGCGGGAATTGACAAGATAGACCTGTTTGTGAGCGTTACGCCCGAAGAAACGGCGAACATCACGGCGTGTATGCTGGCGGCTAAAATGGGCGCGGGCAAGACGCTGGCGCGCATCAACAATTACGAGTACTTACTGCCTAAGAATCAGGAGTTTTTCCGCAGTATCGGGATTGATTCCATGATTTATCCCGAAATGCTGGCGGCTAAGGAGATTGTTTCCGCCGTGAAATTGCCGTGGACGCGGCAGTCGTGGGAGTTGCTGGGCGGTTCGCTGCTGCTTGTCGGCGTGAAAGTCCATGACAATGCGGAAATCGTTAATAAACAACTCATTGAACTGGCGAACAACGAACAGAAATTTTACCATATCGTAGCCGTCAAGCGCGGGAACGACACCATCATTCCGCGTGGAACGGACTATATTCAAAGCGGTGATATTGTGTTCTTTACATGTCTGAAAGAACATGCGAACGAAGTTCGCAAACAAACGGGCAAGGACGACAGCGAAGTGAAAAATATTATGATTATGGGCGGCGGGCGCATCGCCATTCGCGCTTCGCAGTATCTGCCGAACAACGTCCGCATCAAAATCATCGAAACTTCGCGCGAAAAAAGTATCCGCATTTCGGAACGGGCGCCCGAAAATGTGCTGGTAATCAATGGAGACGCACGCGATACGGGATTGCTGTTGCAGGAAGGCATACAGGATACGCAGGCTTTCATCGCGCTGACGGAAAACTCGGAAACCAACATTCTGTCGTGCATCGCGGCGAGTCGCCTCGGCGTTTTCAAAACCATTGCGCAGGTGGAAAACATGGATTATATTCCGATGGCGGAAAGGCTTGATATAGGGTCGGTTGTGAATAAAAAACTGATTGCCGCAAGCCATATCTACAAAATGTTGCTCGACGTGGACGTCACCAACGTGAAATGCCTCGCCTTTGCCAATGCCGACGTGGCAGAATTGACAGCCCGTCCCGGTTCGAAAGTTACGCGCAAGAAAGTCAAGGATTTGCGTCTGCCGAAAGATATTACGCTCGGCGGCTTGATTCGCGACGGCGAACCGATGCTTATTGAAGGAGAAACGCAAGTTACGGCAAACGACAACGTGGTGGCGTTCTGCTTAGATACGGCTATGAACAAATTGGAGGATTATTTCAGTTAGAGTGTAGTTATTAGAGTTTAGAGTGTAGTTATGGAGTTTATTATTTCAGAGTTCAAGGTTCAAAGCCTCCCCTAACCCCTCCGAAGGAGGGGGAACTCCCTCCCCTTTGGGGAGGGTTGGGGAGGGGCTCTCAAATCTTCAAATTTTCAAATCTTCAAATCAAAAATTAGCATGAAAATCAATTATTTATACATCATAAAATCCTTGGGTTCCATCCTGGCGCTGGAAACATTCTTTTTGCTGGTAGCCGCTTTTGTCGCTTTTGTCTATGGCGGCGACGATGTTGTTCCGCTGCTGATTTCGGCGGGAATCATGTCGGGCGCGGGCGTAATATTGTTCCTGATCGGACGCAAAGCCAATGAATATCAGGCGGGAAGGCGGGAAGGAATGCTGACCGTTGCGCTGACCTGGATTGTACTTTCCTGTTTCGGGATGTTGCCGTACCTCATCGGCGGCTATATAAATAATGTAACGGACGCTTTTTTTGAAACCATATCGGGCTACACGACCACCGGAGCGACGATTATCAACGATCTGGATTCGATGCCAAAAGGAATCCTGTTTTGGCGCAGCCTGACGCAATGGCAGGGAGGGATGGGCGTGATTGTGTTCACGGTCGCCCTGTTACCGATGTTCGGCGGCGGCGTTTCGCACCTGTACGATTCCGAAACGACCGGTTTTTCGCACGAGCGTTTCCGTCCGCGCGTCACGCAGGTGGCGAAACGATTGTCGGGTATCTATCTGGCTTTCACTGCAATCATCACTTTTTTACTGTGGCTGGGACCAATGGATTTATTCGACGCCGCCAATCACGCCATGAGCAGCGTTTCGACCGGCGGCTTCTCCACCAAAAATGACAGCGTCGCCTTCTGGAACTCTGCATACATCGAATATGTGCTGATTTTCAGCATGTGCGTGGGCAGTTTGAAACTGGCGCTGATTTATTTTGCGTTCAAGGGTAATTTCAAACGGCTGCGCAATGACGAGGAAACACGGTGGTTTCTGCTGTACATCCTTTTCTTTATCGTGGTAACGGTCGCATGGCTGTTTTATAAAAACTACGATTCGAGCACGGACAATGTCGAAGAGACGATTCGCCGGGCGGCTTTTCAAGTCGTCTCGCTTGCTTCGACAACCGGCTTGACCGTGGTTGATTATGTGGCATGGGGACAGTTTTTCTGGTTGATAGCCGTTGTTTTGATGCTGGTTTGCGGTTGCGGAGGCTCCACAAGCGGCGGTATCAAAATGGGACGCGCCATGATTGTCGTGAAAAATATGATGAACGAGTTTCGCAAACAGACGCATCCGGCTGCCGTGCTGCCCGTTCGCGTAAACGGAAGAGCCATCACGCAGGATACCATTCACCGCGTAAACGTCTTTGTGCTTGTTTATCTGCTGATTATCGTTTTCAGTTGGGCGATTTTGCTGATGCACGGCTTGAGTTTCGACGAGGCGCTCGGCACGGCAATGACGGCGATCAGCAACGTCGGACCTTCGCTCGGACTGTTTGAAAGCGGCAATGTTTACGATATTCCCGCCTCCGCCAAATGGTATGTTTCCTTTCTGATGCTCACGGGGCGTCTGGAACTTTTCACCGTTATCACGCTGCTGATTCCGGGATTTTGGAGGCGGTGAGAGATTAAATCCTGTAGGGATTGCATATTTATAGCCATGGGTGTTCACGGTTTTGTGCTACCCCTTCCAGGGTCGCACATGTACGCTGTAACATTTTTCTATAAATATATGACCGCTTCGCGGTCGGAGCGGTTTCATTTAATTGAAAATTGAAAACCAAAGTCCGTTTATCCTTTTCACCCCCAATCGCGCTTCATTGGGGATTATTCATATTGAATCCTGCGGATTCCATACAATCCGAACGGATTGAATGTGTTCGTAACCCCCAATGAAGCAGGGCGATTGGGGGTGTTTTCCGTCCGGATGAACGGCGAGTGTACCCGTAGGGGCGTATGGCATACGCCCTAA
>JAITMT010000521.1 GCA_031277235.1 Tannerella sp. | reverse complement strand
GGAAGCGTCAAGGAAGCCGCCTCGAAAGGCGTTGCCACCGCAGGTCCCGTTTACGAAGACCTGAAAACGCGGTTTAGCAGGAAACCCTACAAACCGCGTACCGATACAACACAATAATTTTGAGATCCCGTCCAATGTGAATTGTGGCGGGATATTTTTTTGATTATTAAATCATTGTGGGCGTAACCCGAAATCTCCGAATCATACGGGAGATGCTGAAACAAGTTCAGCATGACGCGCTCTTTATTCAAATTTGACCCTTTTTGTCTCAAATTTGACCCTTTTACACTGAAATTTCACCCTTTTATACTCAAAATTGAGGCTTTTTCATTCAAATTTGAGTCTTTTTGACTGGAATTTGACCCTTTTTCGCTCAAATTTGAGGTTTTTACATTCAAATTCAAGCCTTTTTCACTCAAATTTCACTTTTCCATGCTTGAAATTCAGTCTTGGAATAGATACAAGGACGCTTACAATCCGTTGCGGCAGAAATATTTTTTTTACATTAATGGTTTCCTTAATGTTTTTTTAAGATTCGGGGCATATCTTTGTCAAAAATTTCACACCATGAAATCAAAAATCGTCAAACTTATTTTTTCATGCCTCGTGGCTTCGCTTACGGTTCTACCGGGCATTTCCCAAACCGGCGCGCAATGGAGGATCATTGAATCATCCGAATACGATTCCGAAGATATGGGCGTAGCCGCTTACACGGAAGCCGATCACGCCGGGATTGACAAAACAGGAGTACGCAATTCCCGCGACGGTATTCAGGATTTATTGGACAGATTAAGAATTTCCGGCGGCGGTACGGTATATCTTTCTGCCGGAAAATACCGGATTGAAGGCTCGCTCGTCATCCCCAAGGGAGTTGTTTTGCGGGGCGACTGGCAACAGCCGCAAAAGGATGCGCCTGTGGCGGGTACTGTTTTGATGGCTTTTTCGGGGAGAGGTTCCGAAGACGAAGGACAGGCTTTTATCACGATGGAACCTTGCACCGGTCTCTACAATGTCGCCGTATGGTATCCCGAACAGTTGCCGGAAAATATTGTTCCCTACCCGCCGACCGTCCTTTACGGCAGGCAGGGCGTCTGGGGAAACGAATACTGCACTGTGCGGAATGTAACTCTGGTTAATTCCTCTTCGGGCGTTGTCGTTTCAAGATTGAACGGCGGCGGTTGTCCCAATATTTTCAACCTGTACGGTACGCCCTTGTCGCGCGGAATCGAAATTGACAATATTGCCGACGTGGGGCGTTTCGACCGGATTGATTTTTCACCCGATTACTGGGCGGCTTCGGGGTTACCGGACGCGCCGGAGCATGACGGCGCACACGTCCGCTACATTCGCGAAAACGCCACCGGAATGGTGATGAGGCGCAATGACTGGTCATACACCTGTCATTTTTCGGTGGAAGGTTATCACACCGGATTCTACGCCGGCGCGTCCAAAGTCGCGAATGACAACTCGCAACCCAACGGACACAACTATCATCTGACTTTCAAAAATTGCGCCGAAGCCATTCGCTTGGATGCAGTGGCAAGCGTCGGCATAATGTTTACCCGGGTAAGAATTACCGACTGCGATCAGGGCATAACGGTCGGTTCGGGCGTCGGCGGAAGCGCCGCTCAATTCTACGATTGCGAAATATCAGCCCGACAGAACGCTTTAAGCATTCCCGACGATGCTTCGTTGAAACTGATGATGCAGCAAAGCAACGTGCACAGCGGAGAGGTAAACATTTCGGGCGGTATCCTGATGGCTGTGGACTGCGATTTCGACAACGAACAGCCGCAGGTTTCCATCGGCGCCGCCGCGCGGACGATACTTTCGGGAAACCGTTTTGCGAAACCGGTTGAAATCAGCAACCGTTCGCTGTTTGAGAACGCCATCGACCACCGTCCGGTATCCATCAAACCGTTGCCCGATTTCCCCGAAATAGAGCCACGCAAAACGAAACCTCTCAAAAACGCGCTGTATGTCGTAACGGATGAGGAGTTTGGGGCTATTCCCGATGCTGTTACCGACAATACGGAAGCCATACAGAATGCCTTGAATAAAGCCGGAAGCGAGGGCGGAGGAATCGTGTTTCTTCCTCCCGGAAAATATCGCGTAAACGGAAATCTCACCGTTCCTTCCGGCGTGGAAATCAAGGGAGCGTCTGACGTGGCGGCGGTTCCCATGGGACAGGGAAGTATCATCGAAATATATGCCGGAAAAAATGATCCGACCGGCACGCCTTTTCTGCAATTGTCCGAAAAAAGTGGAATACGCGGCATTACGTTCAATTATCCCGAACAAAGATCGTCCATGACCGTAAATCCGGCTATGCTGCCGAAATATCCGTACTGTTTGCAGGTAACCGGGGCAGACGTTTACATCGTCAATGTGGGCGTGCGTGCCACCTATCAGGGCATAGACCTGTTTACCTACCCGTGCGATAACCATTATATCGATTATTTTGCGGGACATGTTTTCAAAAACGCCCTGCGGATCGGCGGCGGATCAAGCAACGGGCTTATCAGCAACGTACAGTTCAATCCGATTGTGCTTGCCAGCGGATATGAGAGTCCGAAATTCGGCGCGTGGCCCAATTCCGACAGCGACGAGGCGTCCAGAAACGGAGTCTATTCCCAAAACTGGCGGGAACTGGAATTTATGATTCTGGAAGATTGCAAAGACCAGATTCTGTACAACAATTTTCATTACGGCTCCCATCAGGGAATTATTTTCGGTAAAAACGGAACTTCGCCGTCCGGTATTTCGATGGGGCTGGGACTGGACGCTTCGCTTCGTTCCATCTGTTTTGAAGGATTGGACGCCGCGAAGGGTTTCAATTTGATCAATACGCAAGTCGTATCCATCAATCGCAGTGAATACGGACAGACGAGGTATCTTGAAACGTCCTCCGGCTTTACGGGCGAAGTGACCCTGTTCAGTTCCGATTATTGGGGCGACGCACGGTATGCGGGCGTTTTCGGAGGTGGGAGCGTTCAGTTGATAATGCCTCATTTTCAACAATATGGTTCCGAAAGATTTCTGGATATTTCCGGCGACGCCGATATATACATTTCGACCGGCGATGTAAATGCCGCCAACTTTGTTACCTCCGGCAAAACCGGTCAGGTTTCGGTCGAATCGTCGGTCGTTGCGCTGACTTCGCCGCCGGGATACCGTTCGTGGTGGAACAACCTCGGTGCCTCGCCCGTTCTCAATCCGCAGGCTACCCTATCCCGCAACGGATGGATCGCTACGGCAAGTATTCAAAATGCCAATCCCGGAAATGCCATCGACGGAAACGCCGCTACCAGATGGGATACCGGCGCTTCGCAAAGACCGGGACAGTGGTTTATGGTGAATACGCGTCAGCCGGTGAAGTTTAATACGGTGATATTGGACGCATCGGGCAGCCCCGACGACGGTCCCGCCGGGTATGAATTGCAAGTATCGGACAACGGAACCAACTGGAGCAGCGCTCTTGCCACCGGCGCACAGCAGCCGTCCGTGTCCGTGATCAGCCTGCCCGAAACAACCGCACAATTTATAAGAATCACGCAAACAGGCAGTAAAAGCAATTACTGGAGTATTCACGAGTTTTATCAGGCTTTGTCGGAACCGACAGCCAACGGGACGGTTATGGATGAAACAGCGCATTTTTACGTCCGCAACAAAATACTTTATCTTTCGGGGTATGAACCTATTTCTACCCATTCTTTGGTAAGGATTTACGACGTTGCCGGCAGAAACATCCGAACAGGCAATATTTCGGAAAATGGCATATCGCTGGAACACATTCCGACGGGCATATATTTCGTAACGCTTCAACATGGAAATGAATTTGTTCGCGGGAAAATATGGATAAAATAATAATGTATATCCCTGTTCATACCCAAACTTCCTCTCAATCACCTGAACCAAAAACGTATAACTTTTCAATCCCAACGGGATTGCATGTTTATAGAAAATATCATATTTCAACCCCGTTCGACTCCTTCGGAGTCGTATATTAACCCGAATTGCGATTCTATAAATATTTGAATCCGTTGGATTCATTGATTGCATTATTTTAGGTGTTTCCATTAAATAATATGAATTTTCAATGGAATACCCCAATTGTGCAATCCGTCAGGATTGCATCGCTCGGTAGAAAATATAATCCGCTGTCGGTTGCATTCCGTATGGAATGCATCCTGAAGGTAAATGACCTTCCTACCGAGCGACGCATCCCTCACGGGATGCAAAAGTGATTATGTATAATATTGAACATTCTTTTTAAAATAAATTACCC
>JAITMT010000430.1 GCA_031277235.1 Tannerella sp. | reverse complement strand
TCCACGTATTTGCCGCTTTTTGCGGAGTGGCAGGGGTTGTCCGGCAAAGTGGCAGGGGTTGTCCACCCCCAACCTGCCAGCCGTTTGAAAATACACCCGTAACTTTGCAGCCTGATTTCAAAAGGCAGTTTTCATGATTCAAAAAACAGGAAAAAAATACGGACAAAAGTTCATCCGGGAAGCCGGCAGGATTATATCAAAAGTCAATACGTCCAACCGGGAAGTCAACAGGGCTTACGCCCAATTCCGCGGCAGCGGAATTTTGTTTGCCCCGGCAAACGGCAAGTTGTATTTTGCGTTCCCCAAAATATTTTCAGGCACTGAAAATGACTTGCCGAAAAACGCCTCCGAAGTCGCGTTTTTAATTGACAATGGACAAATATGATCAGTGTGCAGTGTGGAGTGTTTAGAGTTTAGTGTTTAGTGTGGAGTGTTTGAGGTTCAAAGTTCAACTAAACAACTAAACAAATAAACATCTAAACAGTTAAACAGAATTTTCAAATATAACAACATAATGAGTACAGAAAGTAAAACAACAAAACAGGCCGGGCGCAAGCCGAAAGCCGATCCCTGCCGCCATCGGCTGGCTATCAATCTGAACGGTGCGGACTTTGCTGCATTTTTGACGCTTTTCGAGCAGTCGGGATTGCCGGACAGGGCGCGGTTTATTGTTTCATGCATCTTCAACCGACCGCTGAAAGTGGTAAAAATGGACAGGGCAACGCAGGATTATTACATGCGGTTAACCACTTTTTACGGACAGTTCCGCGCCATTGGCGTGAATTACAACCAGGCGGTAAAGGCGATAAAAACCACTTTTACCGAAAAAAAAGCGCTGGCTTTCCTCTATAAACTGGAAAATGCAACGCGCGAATTAGTCGGTTTGCAGCACAAAATTATCGCCCTGACGGAAGAATTCAAGACGAAAATTTTCTGATTTTGATAAGGGAATACCAGTCAAAAACAGCATATGACAGCCAATATCCAACTGCACTCTAAACTCTAAACACTACACTCTAAAAGAAGATGATCGCCAAAATAAGTTCCTCAAGCAACCTTTACGGAGCGCTTGCCTACAACCAGATCAAGGTGGACGGGCGGCAGGCAAAGGTTATTTTTACGAACAACATGATAGAGCCGGAGGACGGAAAATTCAATATCAATATCTGTTTGCAGTCCTTTGAACCGTACCTTTTAGCCAACAGGCGGACGGAAAAACCGGTACTGCACATCTCGCTGAATCCCGATCCGGGAGACCGGCTTTCCGATGAACATCTGTCGGAAATTGCGCAGGAATACATGCAGAAAATGGGTTACGGCAACCAGCCTTATATCGTCTATAAACACGAAGACATTGAACGGAAGCACATTCATATTGTTTCGCTGCGCGTGGACGAAAACGGCAAGAAAATAGACCACAATTTTGAACGCCGCCGCTCGATGGATGTCTGCCGCGAACTGGAACGGAAATATGGACTTGCTCCCGCAGACCCAAGGCAGCGCCGGGACGGTTTGCTGCTCAAAAAGGTGGAATACGACCGGGGCGATGTAAAACAGCAGATTGCCAATGTAATCCGTACAGTGGCAAGTGATTATCATTTCTTGAGTTTGAAGGAATACCGCACCTTACTCACATTATACAATATAGGCGTTGAAGAAGTAAAAGGTATCAAAAGTCCCCCCGAGGGGGATTTAGGGGGCTTGGGCTCTGGCTTTGGCTCTACTGTGGGACTGGTTTATTTTGCGCTTGATGAAAAGGGAGAAAAAGTCAGTTTGCCGTTCAAATCTTCGCTGTTTGGAAAAACGGTTGGCATTGCTGCGCTGGAAAAGCGCATGGAAAAATCGGCGGAAATCATCAAAAACAAAAGGCTGAAAGACCGCAGCAGGCGGATTATTCCGGAAGTTATGCGTTCCGCAAACAACCGCGCGGATTTTGAAGGGAAACTGGAAAGGCAGGGTATTTCTGTACTGTTCCGGGAAAACGGACAGGGAAGGATTTACGGCGCAACCTTTATAGACCATGAGCAGAAATGCGTCTTCAACGGCTCGCGACTGGGCAGGGAGTTTTCCGCCAATGTTTTCAATGATTTGTTTAACGGCAACGGACAGCGTGGTGATACGCAGCAGACTCCCTTACCCGTTTCTTCCTCCCCCTCTTTCGGAGGGGGCTGGGGGGAGGCTTCCAGTCCCGACTTCGGAGGGATTTTCGATTTTTTCACACCCGAAAGTTCAGTCTCCGACGACATGGAAGAGCGGAATCTGCTCCGTCTAATGAAGAAGAAAAGGAAAAAACAGAGAGGACTCTGATAATTGACAATGGATAATTGACAATTGACAATGATATATACAACTTTCGTAATTCGTAATTTTTAATTTTTAATTGAAATAACATGCAACAGGAAGATGATTTGAGAGGTTTGGCAAAGACGATGGAATTTATGCGTGCCATCAGTCTATTGTTTTGTGTAATCCACGTGTACTGGTTTTGCTATCAGGCAATTTGCGGATGGGGAGTGAATATAGGCGTTGTGGATAAAATCCTGGTGAACTTTCAGCGGACAACCGGACTGTTTTCGTCCGTGCTCTGGACGAAGATTTTTGCCGTTGTGTTTCTGGCGCTGTCCTGTCTGGGAACAAAGGGCGTAAAGGAGGAAAAAATAAAATGGCGCAATATCTGGCTGTGTCTGTGCTTCGGTTTTATTTTCTTTTTCCTCAATGGGTGGATATTGCATTTGCCGCTGCCGCCCGCAGCCAATACCGGTTTTTATATTTTTACGCTCACTGCCGGCTATATTTTACTGATGATGGCAGGCTTGTGGATGAGCCGCCTGTTAAAAAACAATCTGCTGGACGATGTTTTCAATCTCGAAAACGAATCGTTCATGCAGGAAACGCGGCTGATGGAAAACGAATATTCGGTCAATCTTCCGACCCGGTTTTTCTATAAAAAGAAGTGGAATAAAGGCTGGATTAATGTCGTCAATCCGTTCCGTGCCAGCATCGTACTCGGCACTCCGGGTTCGGGAAAATCCTATGCGATTGTCAACAATTACATCAAACAGCAGATACGGAAAGGTTTTTCGATGTATATTTACGATTTCAAGTTTGACGATTTAAGCGTAATTGCCTACAACACCCTGATGAACAATCTGGACAAATATAAGGTTAAACCCAAATTCTACGTGATAAATTTCGACAATCCCCGCAAGTCGCACCGCTGCAATCCGATCAATCCCTCGTTCATGACGGATATTTCGGACGCATACGAATCGGCATACACCATTATGTTAAACCTCAATAAAACGTGGATTCAGAAGCAGGGCGATTTCTTTGTCGAAAGCCCGATTATTTTGCTGGCTGCCATCATCTGGTACTTGAAAATCTACCAAAACGGCAAATTCTGCACCTTTCCGCACGCAATCGAGTTTCTGAATCAAAAGTATGCCGAAACGTTTCCGATACTCACATCCTATCCGCAGTTGGAGAACTATCTTTCGCCCTTTATGGATGCCTGGGAAGGAGGCGCTCAAGACCAGTTGCAGGGACAGATTGCAAGCGCTAAAATTCCACTTTCCAGAATGATTTCGCCACAACTGTACTGGGTGATGACCGGCGACGATTTTACGCTGGACATCAACAATCCGGACGAGCCCAAAATTCTCTGTGTCGGCAACAATCCCGACCGGCAGAACATCTATTCGGCAGCTTTGGGACTGTACAACAGCCGTATTGTCAGACTGATAAACAAGAAGGGACAGTTGAAAAGCGCCGTCATCATAGACGAGTTGCCGACGATTTATTTTCGGGGACTGGACAACCTGATTGCCACAGCGCGGAGCAATAAGGTTGCCGTCTGTCTGGGCTTTCAGGACTTTTCGCAGTTAAAGCGCGATTACGGAGACAAGGAGGCTGCCGTTGTGATGAATACGGTAGGAAACATTTTTTCCGGTCAGGTAGTCGGCGAATCTGCCAAAAACCTCTCGGAACGTTTCGGAAAAGTATTGCAAAAACGGCAAAGCATGACCATCAGCCGGCAGGACAAGTCCACTTCGATATCCACGCAACTGGATTCGCTGATACCGGCAAGTAAGATTTCAAATCTGACACAGGGAATGTTTGTCGGAGCAGTCAGCGACAATTTCGACGAGCGGATAGAACAGAAGATTTTTCACGCCGAAATTGTCGTGGACAATGCCGCTGTCGCCGCCGAAACGAAAGCGTACAAAAAAATCCCGGATATTTTGAACTTTCATGATACCGACGGCAACGACACGATGCAGGCTGAAATCGAACGCAACTACAATCAAATCAAAGCCGATGTGAAACAGATAGTTGCGGACGAATTGCGTCGAATCTCGGAAGACCCTGACTTGCAGCATCTGGTTAAGAAGGAATAAAAAATACTTTGCCGGAATATGCGGAATATTCCGGACGGCGTATTTTTTAGGGTGTAAATTCCTATTTTCTCAGACCGTTATCTTTTCTGATTAACTTGTCCGACAATGCTTTCCGTAGTTTGTCCAGGAAGAAAGTACGGATATTACCCATACGGTTTTGAATGCTCCAGAACAGACGATAGTAGTTCGGTATTTCGCAGCCAAACATCTTGCCGACAAAGGCAAAGAGCGATTTTATTGAAGCCGTTCCGAAACTGCCGACTTCGTGCAGAGCATAGATGAGTTCGACAAGTTCCACCCGGCTGCCTTCCCAACGGATATTTTCGGGCAAAGATACAGGCTGTCCCTCGATTTCGTTTTGCAACTTCATTTGCCGCTCAACAAAACCGATTTGCGTATCAATAAGAAACAGGGCTTTCTTAATAAATATTAAGGATTCCCGATTTTTTTTTCAGAATACTGTTTGATTGCCAAAACGCGAGTTCGGCTCTGACATAGCACAAAGCATTGTGATATACGATTCCTGTTGTTTCTGCGCTTACTCCAAATATTATTCCGGCAAACGCTTCGTATGACTGCTCCCATTCCAAAACGGAAACAGTTCTAGAGGTTGATTCTTTTATCAGTAAAATCAACTTCGTATTAATCAATTGTTTCATAGTAATTTATTATTCATTATTCTTTATATTGTATTCATTTTAACATACAAAATCTACCGGTAAATGCTTGAACCGTATTTTTGAATTATACAAAAAATCCCCCAATCCTTTTTCGGACAAGTTTTTTACATAACAAGTCAACAGGAAATCAATATATCAAAAATAAAACACCTGCTAAACAATAATCTAAAACAAAATTCATTTTCTATTCACCCAAATTTCTGTTTTTACAATAAAAAATTGCGTAAAACAGTTGGAGCAATCTTAATAATGGCGCACAACGCTTAACCAATATCGTTGCCAAATATTTATAAGGTCAATCTTTCACTTTTTTACGACGAATTGGGAAAGACGGATAATTTCAAACCTTCTCTTTTGACGGTAACTATTTCTATGGACGGGTCTTGTGACAGGAGCTTCCGTAACCTTGAGACATATACATCTAAATTATTGGATTTATATCTGTCGTCACTTTTCCAAACTTCTTTCAAAATATCTTTCCGCTTGACTATTTTTTCCATGTTTCTACATAAAACTCGCAAAACACGCATTTCTATGCCGGACAATTTAACTTCTACATTGTTATAAATAAGAGAGAAGCGCTCATGATCAAAAGTATAGGAACCTATTTCATAGGGACAGACTTCCTGTATTACAGGTTTTATTCTTTTCAAAATGGCTCTGATATGAAGGTCTAATTCCGTTGTCACCACAGGTTTAAGCATATATTCGTCAATGCCGGCGTTGTACCCGTCTTTTGTTAACTTACTGTCGGTATAACCCGTCAACAGAATAAACGGAATTCTCGTATCCGTTTCCCTAATTTTTCGGGCTAATTCGATACCGTTCATGCCAGGCATAGCTATGTCCGATACTATGATATCGGGTTTATCGGTAAGAAAGGCGCTATAGCCTGTTTCACCGTCGGAAGCGGTAAAAACCTTGTAGCCGTCCATGAACCCAAATCCTCTGGCAAGAGATTTCAGTAATCCTGCATCATCTTCTATCAGCAATAACCGTATTGTTTCCATCTGTCTGTTGTATTATTTTGTTAATATTATCAAAAGATTCTTTTAGAGGCAACATGAGCCTAATAGTCGTACCTCTACCCTTTTCACTTTCCAACGCTATATTTCCGCCGTGAGCCTCAATCACCTGTTTTACATAATAAAGTCCAAGACCAAAGCCGGTTACACCTTTTTTATTGATCGCATCGCCCCGTTCAAATTTTACCATAATTGCCTTTTGTGCCTGAGGCGAAATGCCGTCTCCATCATCTTTTACGTTAATTTTTAATTGATTATCATTTGCAGAGCAACAAATTTCAATATTCAAGGAGTCGCCCGAATATTTGATGGCATTGTCTATCAGATTTCTCAAAACGTCTTCCACCTGTTCCGCATCCATGTCAGCGACAATATCCGGAGAATCGGCAGTAATTTTGATATACACTTTTTTCCCGGAATAATTTTTATACTCGTATGCTATTTTGGCAATCAGCGCATTTATATTGGTTTCACTGTATTTCAACATCAGTTTTTTATCTTCCAGACGCGCCATGGTAAGGGTTTTTTCCATCAGTTTCATCATTTTTCCGTTCGCGTCAATAGCATCCTGAATACCGATTCCCCGTTCTTCTTTGGTCGGATATACATCCGCCTTCAAATAGGACAGTTCGAGGGCGACTGTATTCAGCGGCGATTTAAAATTATGTATCAAGGCATTTACGAAATCGATACGCAACCGTTGCAGTTTCTGCTGGGTAAACAGCGATTTACCCTGATAATAAAACAGATAACTCAAGAGAAGAAAAACAGCCAAAGACAGAACTAAAATCAAAATCATTCTCTTAAAAATAGTAGGAATAGCAACATCTACAACGGCTTCCACCCTTTTTCCGTCCACAATAAGGATTGAATTCGTTTTTATCAATCCCTTTTTATCAACCTCTTTTAAATTACCTGCATTTTCTATCCTGCTATCGGTCGAATCCGTATAAAGCAGTAAATAGCGGGCTTTTATACCGGATTTCACCAATTCAATATTAAAAATACTATCTAATATGTTGATATCAAAAGGTTTGTCAATGAATTTCAAGATTTGTTGAAATGGGCTGGCTTCTCTTAATTCTTCCTGATTCATAGGCTTCTCCCATCTTACTGTACCATCATTGATTTTGTTATCACTGGCATACAACGTTTCTTCATGTGATAAATATTTTTTATATCTGTTATCCAGTTCTTTATCTACGGATGAAGACATTATATCGTTTACCGTTTCTCGCAATGCCAATTTCTGCATTTTATATGAATATAACAACCATAACGATTGCAGTAACAGTAACGAAATGATTGCCACCACTGCTGTTCCCCAGATTCTTTTATCGGTTATATTACTCATAATTATACGTTATTTTTTATTTGAAATATTCTGCAAAGTTAAAAAACATTTGGGATAAAAAAAAAATTCAGGTAAAAATTTCTATTCTTTTTTATTCTATTTATCAATATCTTAAAGATATTACCATGTAATCTTAAAAGAAATTAAGGTTACTCGAATCTTTTAGGAATTTGTTTAAAATAATTGAGGATTTTTAAGGTATTATTCAAAAAAATGCTTATACTTTTGCAGTCGGATTAAGAACAATATAATTTAATAATTTATACGACAATGAAGAAAAATTTAAAACTAAGGAAAGAATTAAAGGGTGTGAAAAAACTTTCACAGGAAGAAATGCGAACTATCAACGGCGGTGGCAGATATATTTACTATATCAATGAGAAAGGTGAATTGTGTGTGCTATACGTTGAAGATTAATTATAGACTTTCGCTCAAAATCCTTTTCAATGGCAGGAAAAATCTTTCAAGCAATGAAATATCATCGGTGACGATATCGGCGCGTCCCTGCATGTTGGGAAGATAAGGCAACTGTTTTTTATAGGTAGTCGTTAGGCTGTCCGGCAATTCTATATCAATAGTATAAAATGCTGTACCGCTGCCTGTTGCCGTCTGTCCGGCGCTCACCGGCACCAGCGATATGTTTTTTACTCTCCCCTGCAAGATGCCAAACTCGTTTTCCGGGAAATTTTCCAGGCGGATGTTGACTTTCTGACCGGTTTTCACTTTTCCGCTGCGGGCAATGGGTAACAGAGCCTTGCCGATTACATAGTTTGCAGTGTTTAGAGTGGAGTGTGTAGTTGTACCGGGTACAACCGAGAAGATTTCGCTTCCTGCTGTAACATTCTGGTTTTCCGTCCAGTAACTGGTGAAAGTTACCTTGCCGTCTATTGGTGATTTCAAAACATACATCAGTTCCCATTCTTCTATGGCGGCTTTCAGTTGGGTTTCGAGTGTCTGCAAGCCCGTTTCCAGTTCGTTCAGCGTTTCCGTGTCCTGCTGTTTCGTGTCTAATAGCGATTCTTTCAATTGTCCGATTTGGATTCGCATGTTGTCGAGGGTCGATTGCATGTTTTCAAGCGACAGTTCCGATTGCAGGTATCGGGAACGCGATATCTCCAGTTCCTCCGCCGATACGACGCCGGTTTCGTTGAGTTTGATGTCGCGCTGATACTGTTTCTCCTGCAACTGCGTCTGTTCTTCGGTCAGATCATACTGTTTTTGCAGGTTTTCGTACTGTTTTTCATACTGTGCGATCCGCTGTTTCGTAATTTCCATCTTTTGCGGATAATACAGCAGGCGTTTGTATTCACTGTAACGAAACAGTGTTGTATAATATTGGGAATAGAGGGATTGCATGGAGCCCAACTGCAATTCCCTGTTTGAAAATTTGAAAATTTGAAGATTCGACGTGTCTTTGCCTGACGCCTCCTGACTATCGCCTAATGCCTCTTTTAACGTTTTTATATCCTCCGTATTTGCAGGATTGTCTATCACGGCAAGGTATTCTCCTATCGCTACTTCCTGATTATCCATAACATACAGTTCCCTTATCTTGCCCGAAGCATGGGCGACAACGGAAGCGGGAGGCGTCGTGCCCGTAATCGTTACCTGAGCCGGAATCACGTCGGGATATTTGAATATGGCGCTGCCAACAAGAATCAGCACAACAATTGCACTCAACAGAGTGATACCCCATCGCACAATCCACGAAGGAACACCTCCAAGCACCTCCTGAAATTCTTCGCTCCGCAATTCTATTTTATCTTCTTCATTCATCTCAAATCTTCAATCATACCAATCATAAAAAATCCCAAATATCACAGTCCAAGTTCAAGTTGATTCTTCACCAGCGTATAATACGCGCCCCGCTTTGCCGTCAGTTCCGCATGGGTTCCTTCCTCCACGATTTTACCCCTGTCCAATACGATGATATTGTCCGCATGTTGAACCGTGCTTAACCGGTGGGCGACAATCACGACCGTTTTTCCCCTGTAAAATTCCTTCAGGTTTTGCATGATGGTCATTTCATTGTTCGCGTCCAGTGCATTCGTCGCTTCGTCAAAGAACAGGTATTCGGGATTCTTGTACACTGCCCGTGCGATCAGAATTCTTTGACGCTGTCCCTGGCTGACTCCGTTGCCTTCCATGCCGATTTTGGAATTGTATTTCAGCGGCAACTGTTCGATAAAATCCTGTATATTTGCCGTTTGAACGGCGTTTTTCAACCGCATTTTATCAATTTCTTCCTCGCCTACCGCTATGTTGTTGGCTATCGTGTCCGAAAAGATAAAACCGTCCTGCATCACGGCTGCCGTCTTTTGGCGCCATACGTGCGGGTTAATATCTTCGAGCGGGATGTCTCCGATTTTGATTTGCCCCTTGATTGGCGGGTAAAATCCCAGTAACAGTTTAATGATGGTTGTTTTCCCGCTTCCGCTGGCTCCCACGATTGCCGTTACCCTGTCTTTCGGAATGGTCAGGTTCAGATCTTCAATTACGTAATCCCGTTCTGCTCCGTCGTAACTGAAACTGACATTTTCCATCCGGATGTCCCTGTTGTCAGGCAGTTCCGCATGTTTGTCCGCGATGGTCTGTTCCTCGTCTTCCCGGTTGTGTATCTCGTTCAGGCGCTCCAGACTGATTTTTGCATCCTGCATGGATTGTACAAAACCTATCAACTGACTGATCGGACTTGACAGTTGCCCGATGATGTAACTGATGGACATCATCATGCCCAGTGTGAGGTCTCCTTCGACAACGGCTCTTGCCGACAAAAAGGAGATTAGCAGGCTTGTAGTCTGGTTGAAAAACACGCTGCCGAGTTGCTGGTACTGGTTCAGCGCCATTCCTTCCACATTGATTTTGAACAGTTTGACCTGTATCCGTTCCCATTTCCAGCGCTGCTGGCGTTCGGAATTGGTCATCTTGATTTCCTGCATTCCCGTAACTAACTGTATCAGATTGCTCTGATTGACGGATGACTGGGTGAAACGTTTGTTGTCCAG
>JAITMT010000364.1 GCA_031277235.1 Tannerella sp. | reverse complement strand
GCCACGATTGCCGACATCGCCGTTGCCACCAACAGCGGTCAAATCAAGACCGGCTCCTTGAGCCGCAGCGACCGTATGGCAAAATACAACCAACTGCTCCGCATCGAGGAAGAATTGGG
This sequence comes from Tannerella sp., assembly GCA_031277235.1. Classification (GTDB taxonomy): domain Bacteria; phylum Bacteroidota; class Bacteroidia; order Bacteroidales; family Tannerellaceae; genus Tannerella. The sequence goes on along the minus strand of JAITMT010000364.1, from coordinate 2,630 downwards.
TAGTTTGGCTGTATATGGCTATAAAAGAGTCAAATAGACAGGTCTTGGCCAACAACAAAAACAGCGACTTCATCAGTAAGTCGCTGTTTTTATTTGTATTTGGTTTTTGTTCAATAATAATAATTAAAACAGACTTATGAAACGTAAAAAAAACTTGTTTACATACATTTTAATTTGCTGCGGAATAGTTGTTCTGGTCATGGGACTCACCCGCAGTTGTTTTTATTCAATCAACCAGCCTTTTCTGAGACATACGGGCAAACTGATTGATAAGGAAAAATCCGGACGTTATTATGCAGGCTTCGGAATGTACAGTAAAAATATTTACTATTGGAAAAACGAAGTATTCGGAGATACTCCAATAAAAATGGAAAATGCAGATAAAGAGACATTTAAAGTGCTGGCAGAGTATTTTGCCAAAGATAAGAACGGCGTATATTACGAATCGACAGTCGATACGCAGGTTGATGCTTCGACATTTGAAGTAATCGCGGCATACGACAATCCTGACCCTAATTTCTGTTGGGTAATGAAAGATAATCAACACGTTTACCAATTTGGCAATATTGTACCGTCCGATGAGAAAAAAGTATTCGAAATAGTTCAGGATGCAAATCCCGCATATTTTCAACATATTGGAAATGAATGGAGTAAAGATGATCAACACGTTTTTTTCCGTTATCAAAAAGTCGATGCCGATGTTAACACTTTTGCCAATCTCAACAACTATTTTTCGAGAGACAGCAATTTCCTGTTTTCAGTAAGAAGTACTCCGTCAGACGATAAAACGAACGTTACTTATAAGATTGAAAAATTGAAATGTAACGGCAACGAATTGGAAGGCATTCCAGAAAACAACAACTATGTCCGTACCAAAACGGCTCTTTATTACAACAAGGAAGGGAATGTAAGCGGTGTTCAGATTAAAGAAACGTCAGATATTGAGTCGTTTTACGACGATATGTGGCTCAAAATAGATGGTAAAATTGTGATTTGCGGAGCTTGGTTGACCAAACCGGAAGTGGACGCGAACACATTTGTATCCATTGGAGGAGATTTTTTCAAGGACGAAAAACAGGTCTATTTCTGGAAACGAAATACACGCGATGTAATTCCCATTGATAATGCAGATATACAGACGTTTGTGAATGTCGGAGGCTATTATGCCAAAGATAAAAACCATGTTTATTACACAAATAATCTCGTCCCCGACGCCAATCCGCAGGATTTTAGTTACGACGAAACAAGCGGCTACGGGCATAGTGATGATAATGTGTATGTTGATGGAGCAAAAAAAACTAAATAGCGTGGAATAAAGTTGTGAATTAAATATGAACTTTCAAAAGCTTTGGAGCTATTTTCGTAGAGCCGAATCCAAGGAGGCGCGTTTTTTTGACTGTCCAAAGGCGCCGGAATTGTTGGAAATGTTTTCGAGCGATAATGCTGAAGCGTATTTTTTAGCAATAGGTAAACACACATTGGCGGCTGAAAAAATCGCCAAAGACCTCTACTTCTCCGGCGACGAAACATATAAATGCTATGCAGCCCGACAGCTTGGCTTTATTGATGGCTCTAAGAAACATTTGTTTGTTGATTTATACAGGGCTGAAAAACAGCATCTTGATTCGTATCCTGATAAAGATATCCATAGGAATTTTTCTAATCAATTGATTGAAATCCTTGTTGTTGCCACAGTCGTCAGATTTGATTTGATGTATCAGAAATTCCTGGTCAACACGCGTTCAGCCCGTTTGGGGAGCGACTGGGTCAATTGCCTGTTTGAAGTTGTTGCCGATGCCATGAATGGATATGCTTGGAGTGCTTTTCCATGGGCCCTCTCCATTCTGGCATTTCATTTTTACAACAAAAAATGGTTTAAAGTGCTGTTAGTCAAATATGAAGAATTTGTTGTTCAAACTTCGGATGAAACGCATATTCGACTGCTTGACGAAATAAAAACGCGAAATGGAGAGACAGAAATTTTTGAGAATCTGCTGAATGAAGTGGTAATTCCGAAATTGATTATAGCAAATGACTATAAAATAAATGATTACGAGATTTCCACAATTAATGATATTGCCGTTTTTATGAAAAACAGGAGTTGATGCGACTGCTTCAGTACGATTTTCAGTTGAAAGGACTTACACAACATGCCGTCTATTAAATTTTGATTATTAAAAAATAATAAAAACGTCGATGAAATCAACACAAAAAAAAGTTTCGGGAGCGCCGTTGCCGACAAGAACTGAGGGCATCATCTTTGGTATCAAGGCCTTTCTGTTGCGGTTGAAGCGCTCTTTCAACGACCTCTTCACGTCGCTTCCTCGCTTGAAACCTCATACGGACTTCCCTGACGCGATTCTACTTTCACAATCCGTCTCCTTGCTGCGCTACAATGAAAAAACAGCATTGGAACTCGTTGACGGCAAGATACATAACATACGTAAAGCCATCAGGCATATAGACGGCATTGTCGTTCCGAAAGGAATGATATTCAGCTTTTGGCGGCAGGTAGGAAAACTCACGAAATCAAAAGGTTATGCAATGGGACGCGAACTTCGGGAAGGATGTATCATTCCGCAAATCGGCGGCGGGATTTGCCAGCTCTCAAATGCCATCTACGATGCCGC
>JAITMT010000372.1 GCA_031277235.1 Tannerella sp. | reverse complement strand
CGGAACATCAATGTCAATCCCCTGTATTCTTCCTATTAACATCCATATTATCAGATAAATAGGCGTGAAAACGAATGTGATGACCTCCAGCAGAATGAGGATGGCGGCAAACATTTTTTTGATTTTCCGCTTTTCCGTCAGGTAAATCATTTGTTTCCGCACCAGCAAATAGATCGTAAACGCGCCGAGCAAACCGTTTACAAACGACCATAATCCACTAACAATCAACCAACCAAACAGTATGATCAGCGTAATCAGCGAGTATTTGAAATATTTCTCTTTCATGAATTTTTATGTTGATTTTTCTTGCAAAAGTAATATTTTTGTACCTTTGTTACAATAAAAAACGATTTCTATGGACAAAAAATTTTTTTTTCCGCCCGAATGGTATCCGCAAAGCGCCGTGCAACTGACGTGGCCCTGCGAAAAAACGGACTGGAATGATACGTTGCACGAAGTTTATGAGGTTTATACGAAACTGGCGTTTGAAATTGCGCGTCGCGAGAAAGTGCTGATAATCTGCGATAACAAGGCTTTGGTGAGGTGTCAATTGTCCGGAATAGATTTCGACAGGGTCATTTTCCGGGAAATGGATTACAACGATACCTGGGCGCGCGACCATGGAGGTATTACGGTGTTAATCAACGGAAAACCTGTTATTTATGATTTCGTTTTCAATGGCTGGGGAATGAAATTTGCGGCGGGAAAAGACAATCTGATTACGCGACGGCTCGCTGCCTCAAAAACATTCCGAAAAGAGGTGGAGATCGTAAATATGCAGCCTTTTGTTTTGGAAGGCGGCAGCATTGAAAGCGATGGAAATGAAACGATTATGACGACCGTTGAATGTCTATCGTCCGTCAATCGCAACGAATATTTGAACAAAGAGCAGTTGGAATATCATTTGAAAGATTTTTTCGGTGTAAAGCGGATTCTCTGGCTCGAAAACGGCTATTTGGCAGGCGATGATACTGACAGTCATATAGATACGCTGGCTCGTTTTTGTAACGAACGCACGATAGCCTACGTGAAATGCACCGACGAAACCGACGAACATTTTGCAGAATTGCAGGCGATGGAAGAAGAACTGCAAGCCTTCAAAACACTTGACGGTCAGCCGTATAGATTGATTCCGCTGCCGATGGCGAAACCGGTGTATGAAGACGGACAAAGATTACCGGCGACGTATGCCAATTTCCTGATAATCAATGGCGCTGTGCTGACGCCGTTTTATCTCACGGAAAAGGACGCGGAAGCAAAAAAGGCGCTGGAAGAAGCCTTTCCCGACCGGGAAATCATCGGAATAGACTGCCGCCCGCTCATCCGGCAAGGCGGCTCGCTACACTGTATCACGATGCAATATCCTGAAGGAGTGATTTGAAGGTTGTGTATCAATCAATTATGGGACAAAGATTAAGAAAATATTCGCAAATGACACTTTTTTTATGGAATTTTCGGATTTTTTGTTGTTTGTTTGAGAAATAATGTCTATGTTTGCAGCGGTTTATTAACAAATTTTAGAATATGAGATAAAAAGACAATGCGCCAAAAGGTGCAGATAGAGACATAAAATAATAGCATTTTGCTATATTCTTGCCTTCGGAACCTGAGAAATTTCAGAAGATATAACGGGAATAAGTACAAATGCCGCAGTGGTGCGGATTTGCTTATTTGTTATATTGGGTAATTCTCAGGACCTCGAAAGGCGGATAGTAAGTCCGCTTTTTTTTATTGTCAATAATTGAAAATTCGACGACGGGAAAACCGCCACAATATATGAAACAGAATCGTAACTGTTCTCCCAAAAATGCGGGGTGAGATTGGTAGAAACACTTAAAAATAATCCGAAAAGGAGCAGAAACCTTATGAAAAACGGGCGGAAATACTTCCCATGAAAAGCCATAAGAGTAAAGGGAACGGAAAATAACTGTCTGCTAAGGAGGCGGACGTTAAACAAATGAAATGAGAAAAATTTTATCTTTTTTTGCATTGTTGGGGATTGTTGCCTTGTTTCAATCATGTGCTATAAAACCTTCAAGTTTTGTACGGAGTTCTGTATCTTCGCAAAGGGATGGCGGATCCTGGACTGCAATTCTTATCCGGGATGATTTGAGTTATGACAAGGCTTTCAATGAAGTGCTTGATGTATGTGCAAGACGTTTTGAAATGGATGTAATCTCAAAAGACGGCGGCTATGGCAGATCAAACTGGATTTATACCTGGAATGATAAGGGAACTTATTACGATAAGTATAGAACAAGGATTGTATTTAAATTTTCCGCAGACAGAACGAAAGTGGAAATAAAAACGGATGCCGAATTTGGAGGCGAAGATCGCTGGCAAACAGGCTGGGATACCCGCCTGCTGCAAACGCTGAAACAGGATATTATGGGTGTTGTCGGTCGGGTAACTTTTTAGTAACCATATTGTTTATCCGCTTTGTTTAAGTTGGAATGATCATTTTTTCATTTACTCGAAGAAATGAATGAAACGTCATGCTTGACCGAAGCGGATAAGCAGTTAAAATGATTATATTATGGAACTTAACAAAAATTCAAACAGCGCAATGGAGATCGAAGAGAATTCAAATAGAATGAACTTGAAAAATCTGATGAGTAGTGGAATTGCAAAAACAATACTAAAAAATAAAAAACTCTTATTTTTATTTATTTCTATCACGATTTCTTTTTCTTGCAATAAAGAAAATGGAGATAATAATACAGAACCTATTGAACCGTATGGTGAACAGGGGTTAGTGTTGATTGAAAAAATTGCTGAAGAATGTGAAAGATATGTTAATACTTATCTTGATCAATACCTTACTCAAAGTAACAATGTAAACATCAACGACTTAATCCATAAGATAAAAGTAATTGAAGAAGTTGATGAAGTGAGTACAAATGATGACAATTCTGTTATTAGAATTCGGCTTAAAAATGGTGCTTGTTTTAATCATTTGATCTTTAGAGCAGATGATGAAAGATTAATGACAGAAGATATTGAAAACATATATCAACAATTATTGGATGAAAATAATCAGTTAAAAAATGTTGAATTGAACAGTGCAGAATCCAATTATACTGCTCCAACTGTAAGAAAAGCTCTTATTTTAGCTCCTTATCATTATAATAATTTGGAGCATGATTTCTCTTTTCTTCCTCCTGATAGACTTAACAACTTAACTGTTTATTTAAAAAGCGTAGGATATGATGTTGTTCCTTTTATTAATAATGGTGTAACAATAGATCGTCTTCGTGGCGACTATCTCAAACAATTTGGTGTTATTTATATTGCAACTCATGGTGGTCAGTCATTTCAATCTTTATCAGGTAAAAACACTTCGATGTTTTTTTTGGCTACTTCAATTGTTTTCAATGGAAACATATCTTCCTATGATGATATTGATAATTTAGCATTGGGTAAGATTGATGGAAAATTGCGTTTATTTGTTTCGGAAAAATGGATTAGTAAGAATTTAAATTCTCTACCAAATTCTTTAGTATATATTGATGCTTGCTGGTCAGCAAAAGGAGAATTAAAAAACCTGTTTTTAGGTAATGGGGCTGGTGTTTATGTTGGCTGGATTAATAAGTATCCTATACCAATAGCTAATGAAATTGTAATCAACGTATTTTATAAACTCTCAAAAGGAATGGAGTTTGATGAGGTATACTCTGGACCTTTATGGTCATTAATCACTCCAGCATATTCTTTTGATGTTGGCGGATATTTCCATTATAAAAGAGATCCAAATACTCCCTTTTATTTAACGAAAGAGGAAGAGGACGAAGAAGAAGACTCTGAAATACAATTTAAAGATACTTATTTTGCAAATACAAAATGGAATATTAACTTGGTTGGAAATGCTGTAGGTAATGAATTGATAAAAACAGTTTGGAGTATAAATGGTCCTTTTGATCAGAAACGAATGATTGAATTTACACAAAATTCCATGCTTTTTACGGATAATTATGATATTGACCATCCTTACGATATTTTGTATCTCATAGCTCCATTAAATCAGAAAATAACAATAGTAAACAAAGGTGAAATTATTGTATCTTTCACAAGAGATGTTTCTACTTGGTATCAACCTGAAGATCAAACATATTATCTCTCGGATATATTATCATCTTATGAATATACTTTTAAAATGGAATCTGCAAATTCTCAATTTTTATCGGGATTATTGAATGGATATACATCATGGAATGAAGTTGGAGATTATCATATGTATGCTTCTTTTAATGGAACATGTACGGGAACACGAATAAGATAGATAGCTATCTGTCCCTGCAGATTTGTGATCCGCAGGATTTTTACCGTCCTTATTCCTCTCTTTTGTGGAAAGAGGGAGAGGTTACACTTTATCCGTTTCCCCGGGTTGCACTATCGCTTATTCGGGGTTATCCATGCCATGTTCCTGAAGGAGTGATTTGAAGGTTTAGAAATAATCTTCTTTCAACCATAATTTAAAAATGGGATCTAAAATATCCACTTGTTGACTTGAAATATCAATAATTTCACGTGAAATCAGCGCATTTTTTATTTTTTGCACGTTTGCCGAACTTCCAAAACGGTATTTTTTAAGACTATTCTGGGAAGTGAAAGCTGTTTCTCCGTCAAGTACTGCTTTCAAAAAATTAATTTGCGTGCTTGTCATGGTTTCAATCTGACCGACAAAAAGCAAACTCAATTGATTTTTAACGCTTTGTAAGGAATCGTCAATAATCGTTTTCGAGCAACTTGTTTTTGTCCGCAACCATGTCTGTTGAGCGAGTTGTTGTACATAATAAGAATGATTATCAACCCGTTCTGCAAGATATTCGGCTTGCTCCAATGCAATTTTCTTCCCTGTATCTTCAAAACGTTTCTTGATAAATTCACCCCACTTTTTATTGCTGATTTTTTGTAGAAACAGGATGTCGCCAAACTTGTAAAACGGCATGGAGACATTTGAAAAAATATCTAAAAGCATGGCACGCTTGCTTCCGTAAAGACAATATCCGACATTGTGGTGATGTTGCCAGTGAGAGCGCAACTTACGCTGAAATGCAATACTTTCGGGAAAATCGCCAATGGACTGAAATTCATCTACGCACACTACTACGCTGATATTCTTTGCCTTGGCGATATCTTCCGGTAAATTCAGAATATCATCGGGATTTTCCTGCAATGTTTTCCATTCTATCCCAAACGAAATCCCGGCTTGTGAATCAGGAGAAAAAGTAATTTTAGGCAATAAATGCGATAAAAATTTTTTTGCATTTTCTGCCATTTCCTCCCACCGACTTGACGTTCCTTTCAAAATCTCTTTTGCAAAATGTTCGTAAAATTCCGATTCACTTCGCACGTTGAAAATGTCAATCATGCAAACTTTGATATTTTTATTTTCAGTCCGGATTTTTTCCGCTACATTTTCTACAAGCGAAGTTTTACCCCAGCGTCTCGGTGAAATAATCGTTGTATTTATCAGCGATTTAAAGTTCATTTCAAGACGTTCGATTTCTTCTTTCCTGTCTGTAAAATTTATTAAATCAGACGATTTTCCATATATAAAAGGCAATTTTTTCATATCATAAAAATATTTTTTGCAAAGATACAACTTTATCTTTTATATAACCAAAAAGTTTGAAACTTTTTGGTTTGAAACCTTTTTGTTTGTAACTAAAAGGTTACATTTTAAGTTTTTATTTCCGAAATTCTTATGAAATATTTGAGATTTCATTCATTTTCTGTTATCTTTGCGTCTGAAATATTAATTAAACAGGATAAAAATATGAAAAAAACATTATTGCTAATTGTGGGAATCTTTCTCAGTCTTTCGGTTTTTTCGCAGAAATCGGAAGACCTCAAAAAATCCGGGGGAAGGAACGAAATCAAATTGAATCTGTTCATGACGCTATTTTCCTATCCTGAAATCACTTACGAGCGAATTTGGTCGAACGTCGGATTAGGCGTGTCGGCAGGATTTCCATTGGAAGGCTCTTCCCCACTCTATCAATTCATTCCGTACGGTCGGTATTATTTTGCCGAATCATCGGCTAAATCCTTTTTCATAGAAGGAAACGTCGAAATTTTGGGATACGGCGGCGCTGAATTAGGCTTGGGGATAGCATCCGGATACAAATTCGTTGATAAAAAAGGAGTTATTGGAGAAATATACCTGGGTCTCGGACGTACTTTTGGCGATGAGAGCACACCTTATCCGCGTGTTGGCATTTCTATCGGAAAACGGTTTTAACGTTTTGTGTAAACGTATAAACGGTTAATTTTCAAATCCGCTGGTGTGGATTTGAAATCCGTGCCGTCCAACACACCGGTTGCAAACCGGCGCGAGCGTAAAAATTCCGTTTATCCGTTCTACCGTTTACCCGTTCATACAAAAACTTATCTGTTCCTGCGAATTGTAAGTCCGTTGCGACAAAGACTTATCACCTTCCAAAAAGAGAAGGCTGCCTGCAACGGACAGCCTTCTTTCACGAATCACGAAAAGTGAAATTATTTCTTTACAACCGAAAGCGTAGCGTTTTTGAGTCCTGCGGAAACATCTACAACGAAAACGTAGGTTGCACCTTCTTCCAGGGTTTTGCCTTCAAAAAGACGCAGATTACCATCATCCGAACCGTCGGAAGGATTGTTGACATATATTAAATCGCCGGAAGACGTTATATCGGCTCCTTTGAACTCTCCACCCCAATCGTTTTGATAGAAGAATTTGAAATTAACGCTTTGGGTATTCACCGTTTCTCCGGCGACCAAAGTCAATTGGTATTTTTTGTTCCCGACAGGAGCCATACAAAGTCCTTTGCCTGCATTCCATCCTACTTCATTTTGAGCTACGGAGGGTTTTCCGACATCCAGCCCGATAACCCAAATCGCTCCGGTTCCGTCCGGCTGCAAAGTCGCCAGGCTGTTACCCGACAATACTTCGACCTTGAAATATTTCAGCGGAATATTCGCCGTAATGCGGTATCTTCCGCTAATCGGAACAAAAGTAAACTCATTATCAGCCGATTTGGTAAAGAAATCGGGGTCAATCCACCAGTCGGCAATGTCGGTGATGCCTTCGACCGTCAATTTCTGACCTTGCGTAACGTCCATGTCAATGCGGAAATTCTCCTTGTCCGCCATCGTCATTTTATCGCCGTTGACTGTCAGTTCAAAGAAAGGCGCGGCAGCATAGGTTCTGGTGTTGAAAACGACCGAATAGACGCCTCCCTGTGCGCTTGAAAACGGTATTTCGCCTATAGAGCCTTGCGTGATGGCGCCCGCTTCCCAGCCAAACGTGATTTCGTTGCCGTATTCGTTCAGCACGGGCGTTTTGATATAGGCAGACAGGTCGGTTGATGGAAATGCCTCTGTAGCAGCATATTCGTAAGGATTGCCGGTAGGCGTCATGGGATATGATTTTTCCGCCGTAACAAGAATCAGATACGGATATTCGGGACGGACGATGGGCACATCCACCGATTTGACATTTTTACTCATGTGAGTATCAATGATTTCAAATTCAAGCGTCGCATTTCCGTTGGGAATATCCTTATAATACGGAACGAAAATTTTTCCCGAATAATCGCCTGCGGTTTTTGTCCTGATTTTTGTTTCGGAAACCTTTTCTTCGCCGAAATAGAGTGAAGCCGTTAATACCGAGAGATCTACGTTATCGTTTACGCTTACCGTAAAAGGCAGGCTGTCGCCAAATGCCGCCCCGCTGATTTGCGATTTCACTTCGACATTCGGATTGCCGGGCGACAGGGAATATTCTTCTTCCCCGCAGGAAAAGAGAATACTTGCAAAGATGCTTATTATTAATATGTTATATTTCATAATTGTAAATATTAAATGTTATGAATTTTACTTTTTCCATTTGTATGAAGCAACTGATTTTGAAGGTATTTCGTGCGAGAAATGGTGGTTGCCGTCATCAATGGTGATGGTTTTGCCTTGAGCGGAATTGTTGAGCGCCACGAAAGCGTAAGTGCCGTCGGTGTTCTCGAATGCCGTATATATCAAGTCATTTGAGGTATAACCGCCTGAACCTATGCGTGTTGCGCCCGGAAGCGCCACTGCGGAGAGATGTCCGATGATGTAATAATGCGAATTGCGGCTAATCGTCTTGTAGTCGGATTTGGCAATATCCACTGCCCCGTAGCAGGTTTGGCAGCCGCCATTGCGATTGGGACCCCGGTCCGAATCAAGCATCAAGTTCCATACAATCACCGCCTTACACCAGTTATTCACCGTTCCCAGCGCTATTTCCGCCATGTCGTCGGGCAGGCGCACAGCCAGATTATGACCGTCGTTCCATGTCCCGATCGAAGTTTCGGTGAAAACCAGTTCCTTTTCGGGATTTTTTTCGCGAATATCAAGCAGTTCCGATTTATTGCCGCCGTAATTGTGGTAGGCTGCGCCTGCAATGCCCTCCTCCACGCCGTCGTTGTAAATGCGTACGGGATAGTCGTCTTGACCGGCAATGTTGTCGTAATTGTAGTTATGGTCAAAAAGATAGATTTTCGTCGTCAGCCCTGCCTCCTTGAATTGGGGCAGCAAGGCATTTTTCAGAAAATCGCACTGCTCTTCCCAACTCATATACAGCGAAGCGGAATTTCCCCTGTTCAACGGCTCGTTTTGAGGGGTTACGGAGTAAATTTTGATACCCGCGTCTTCAAACGCCTGAATCCATTTCACGAAATAGGTTCCATAGTCCTGATAATAAGCGGGATTTAACTGTCCGCTTGTCCATGATTCAAAAGGTTTCAATTCCGTCAGGTTATTGACTTTCATCCAGCGCGGGCATGTCCAGGGAGAGCCCATGATTTTCAGTTTCGGCTGAATGGCAAGGACTTCCTTCAAAACCGGTATCACGTAATCCGTTTCTTCCGCGGTGAGCGAAAAATTCCGGATTCCTTTCGTATCGCAGCAGGTGTATTCGCTGAGCGAAAAATCGGAACAGCCGATGGCAATCCGCACATAACTGTAGCCCATTCCTTCGGTTTCGGAAAACGTTTCCTTCAGGAATTTTGTACGGTCTTCCGGCTTCATTTTTAGCAAATTATAGCAGGCGGAGCCGGTCAGCGCCGCGCCGAATCCGTCCATGGTCTGGTATTTCACGGCGGGATTGAGCGTAACGGTTGTCGGCGACATGTTGTCTTTCGAACTGAACGCAACGGACGTTTTCTTGAAATCATTCGACTTGTTGGCGCTTGTCAGATAGACGGTTACGTCTTCCGATTCCGTTCCGTTACCCTGGTTGTTGCCGGAATTGTTACTTTTATTTTCGTCGCAAGCCGCGAACAGGAAAAGCAATAATGCACCGATGCGCAAATGTGTAAATAATGAATTAACTATCATGATTTTACAAATTTATTTTTTCAACATTTACGACATTGGTCGCCCAATTGATGGTAATCCGGTAGCAGGCGTCGGGGTCAATGCTTTCAACCGGTTTCCAGTCGCCGCCGTCGGGACTTTCAAAAGCAGTTACACCCGTGAAAGTGAAGGCGTCATAGCGTTTTTCACCGCCCCAGTTCACATCTTCAAACGGTTTCAAGCCTACCCACGAATCGTCCTTGGCATGAATCATAAAAGTTCCCTGAAATACGTTGTCGGAAATTTTGCGGAACAGAATAAAATTGCGCACATTTCCGAATCCCCACCACGTGTGTTCCTTCGGTATATCAGGGACTTTTGTCGGATAACCCAAACCTCCGCCCGTGACTAAAATATAATCGGGATATGCGGGATTTTCCACCCCGACGACCATATTTTTCCGATAAGTATTGTAATACATTGTATATGAGCCTGTTTCACCCAGAAATTTCACCTTGTTGACGGCTGTCCGTTCAAAGAAATCAAGATTGTAAACGATTTCATTATCAGCCAGTTCGTTGAACAAAAGATATTCCTCGCCCTTCACCAGGTTGCGTTTGAGCGTTCTGAATACTTCGCCGTCAATCGTTTCCTCGCCGAAGGTGGAGAGGACAATATCCGTGGCTCCGTAATTGCTGCCGTCCAGCGTAACATTGAAAGCCATGTCGTCGAAAGTGAAGGCTTGCGTGTAATCAACGCCCTCAGCGAAAGCGAAAGCCGCTTCGCCGCCCTCGTCAATCAGGGACAGTTTTCCGTTCCTGTTTCCCCACACAAGTCCCGAATAATCAATCTGATTGCCGCTTACCTTCTGGGCGATTCTATAATTGAACGCTCGGTTCAAGGTCAGATTGTCCACTTTGAACCGGTCGCCGGAGGCTTGACGGGTCAGGGGATACGCATGGTCGTCCACGACGAGAAACAGTTCATTGAAAGATGGCCTGTTGCCCGTCAATCCCGTAATTTCCGTTTCCGATTCGCCTTTGAGCATATTTTTCGCTTTCAGTCTGATTTTCACGCCGGTACCGTTTTGGAGATTGGGAACCAGCGGAATGAAAACAGGTTGCGACACGTCCGCTTCAGTTCCTCCAATAACGATTGACTGTCCGGCAATCAACCGGTCGCCGGCAAAAATTTCAATGTCCAAACTGCCGAGATTGGCGTCGCTGTCGCTTATTTTTGCCGTCAATGTTACATTTTCACCGAAATTGAACGTTGTCGGCGAGATTTGCGCCGCTTCGATTTTCGGCGTGGAAATCGTATATTTATCTTCCTTATCGCATGATAACAAGGCAAATATGCCCGGAAAACAAATTGCTGCGATTAGAAAACTTGAAGATTTGAGATGCTGTATATATTTCATATCTTAAAATTTTTAACATTTAATTTTTTTTAATATCCCGGATTTTGAACAAGATTCGGATTTTGATCCATAACGGCTTGCGGGATAGGAAGTTTGTAGGAATTTGCATCATAAAGATACACCAGCGCGGGGCGACCTTCGTCTCTCAGTTGATTCAAAACTTCTTCCACTTTGTCCAGACGGACAAGGTCGAACCAGCGTTGTCCCTCGAAAGCAAGTTCCAGACGGCGTTCTTTCAGGTAAGCGTTGAGCAATGCCTGTTGTGAAGCGGTTGCCGAAGAAGGCAGGTTTCCCAGTCCCGCACGGTTGCGTATCCTGTTGATGATGGTGGCGGCTCCCGCCAAATCGTTTTTCATGATCAGCGCTTCGGCTTTCAGCAATAGGATATCGGCGTAGCGGAATTTGATAATGCTGTTGTAGGCGGAACGGCATTTATACATAAAAGCGTAACTGTCAGCCGGATAATAAATATTCCATCCGCACGAATAATAAACGATGGATTCGTTCAGCCGCTTGTCGCCCGATTCGCTTTGGAAAGCCTTGATCAAATCACGCGAAGGGGTTATCCATTTTGCCCAACTGAATTGAAGATTCCAATCAGCCAGATCCCGCCCGTACATCCACGTTACCCAACTGGAACTTCCGGCTGTAAATTGTGCTTCGAAAATGGTTTCCTTCGTGTTTCGCGCCTCGGAGTTCACGGCTCGGTTGTCCTGACCCGCCGGCTGGGAGGGGTCAGCCAGTACGACGCCGAACAGGTCGCTGAAATCGGCAACCAGATCATAGCCGTCAGCCGTCAGTTCGTCGCAGTATTTAATGACGTTATCGTAGTTGCGCAGCGGCTTTTCGGCGTATATTTTTGCCAGCAATGCGCGTGCAACCGATTGAGTCAGCAGTGTCTTGTCCGTCGAATTGTTTGCCGGAGCATTGGGCAGGGCTTCGAGCAAGTCTCTTTCAATCTGCTCATATACAATCTTTTCGTCTGTCTGTGGCGGGAAATAGGCGGGATATACCTCCTCGATGGTTTCCGAAGTGATGTCGCCTCCCACTGCCGTTACCAGTGGCACATTTCCCCAAATCCGCACCATGTCGAAATACACCATTGCCCTGAAAATTTTGGCTTCGGCTCTTATCTGTTCGCGTTCCTGTGCGGTGAGCGCGGGGTCATTTACCAAATCAAGGTATTCAATCAGCAAGTTTGCCTCCGCCACATTGCTCATGTGTCCGTTCCAATCGCGGTTCAGGTTGGTGTTGGAACCTTCAATCGAATTGACTTCAAAAGGCGTGGTTTCCGCATTGGGCGAGCCTGCATAGGCGTTATCCGAATGGCTTTCAGCCAGCAGGAGCATGTCAAGATACCAATGTTCCTGACCGTCGCGGAACTTGTTGAGTATTACCTGACGTTGATTTTCTACGGTAGCCCTGTTCACTACTTCCGAACTGTCGCTTGCAATGCCTTCCGTAACATCCGAATAGGTATCTACGGGATCATAATCAAGCGAGCAGGAAGAAAAACAGAACAGCGAACAAAGAATCAGTGACAAATAAACATAAGCGTATTTGCCGGTTTTTCTTAAAAAATAATATTGCGTATTCATAGTTTTAAAATTTTAAAATTCCACATTAATACCGAAAACGTATGATTTGCTGTGCGGATACGTTCCCCAGTCAATTCCCTGGACATGTCCGTTGTTGCCCCACTGGTTCACTTCGGGGTCCATGCCCTTGTACTTCGTCAGGGTCAGCAGGTTGGTTGCCGTGAAATACGGTTGCAACCGTGTTATACCCCATTTTTTCAATACTCCGCCCGCGATATTGTAGGAAAGGGAAACATCCTTTACCCGCAGGTAACTTCCGTCTTCGATGAAATAGGAAGAAGGCTGGATGTTGAACCCCGCCCTGGGGACGTCCGTAACCATACCGGGCGTACGCCAGCGTTTCAGTACGTTTTCCGATTGATTTTTAAGGTCGTACATCCCTTCGGTGTCGCCTTTTGAAGCATTGAAAATGTCATTACCGTAAGAGCCTTGCAGGAAAATGCTGAGATTCAGGTTTTTCCATGAAAAGGCGTTGGTCAATCCGAAAATAAAATCGGGATTCGGATCGCCGATATACGTGCGGTCGGTAGCCGTCAGTTTACCGTCCCTGTTGATGTCGCGGTAGCGCAGTTCGCCGGTTTCCACATCCACGCCGTCGTTGATATAGCCGTAAAATCCGCCGAGCGAACGTCCCGGCTCATTGCGGACCACCTTTGTCTGGTGGAAAGCGTCCGTCGTTTCGGCGTCGTAGTAAATCTGTTGCAATTCGAGTTTTTCGAGGCGGTTACGGTTGAAGGAGATGTTGAAATCGGTCGTCCATACAAATTCGCCTTCCATGTTTCTCGAATTGAGCGAAAATTCAAATCCGCTGTTACTCATTTCGCCTTCATTGCGAACAATTTGCGAAGCATAACTGTTTCCCACGGGCAAATCAACATACATCAACATGTCTTTCGTATATTTGTAATAATAGTCCAGCGTGATGTTCAGACGATTTTTCAAGACCGTCAAGTCAATACCGACATTGGTTTGGGTGGTTGTTTCCCACGTCAGGTCGCTTGTGCGCAGGTTGGAGGGCGAAATCAGCGGCACGGCTCTGTCGTAGGGATATTCGACTACTCCCGTAGCGCTGTTGTATTGGGCTTGCGCCCAGGGCTGGCGGGTGATGTTGTAGCGCATCAGGTAGGCATAGTCGCCAACGCCCGACTGGTTACCGGTTTGTCCCCAGCCGCCGCGCAATTTCAAATCGTTCAACCATGCATAATCCTGCATGAAATCTTCGGACGAAATTCTCCAGGCTGCCGAGAAGGAAGGAAATACGCCCCAGCGATAGTCGGGATGCAATTTGGACGAGCCGTCGGCGCGTAAATTGGCGGTAAACAGATATTTGCTGTCGTAATTGTAGGAAACACGACCGAAATACGACATGATTCCCCATTGCGAAGCGCCGCTGCCCGTATTGTCCCAGGCGATTTTGTTGGCGGCGTTGAGGGTTTTTATCTGATTGTCGCGATAGTATGAACCGTTTATCCAACTGTTCGTATAATCCGAATTGGTCCAGGACGAACCGAGCATGACTTCCAAGCCGTGAAGTTTAATCTGTTTGTTGAATGTCAGCACGTTATCAAATGTCGTAACCGTGTTCATGTTTCGATTGTCCCAGCCGGAGCCGTAATCGTCGCGGTCTGTTCCGTGAACTACGGGCGAGAAGCCTGTTTGAACGTAATTCCGCCGGTCTAACGTGTAGGAAGACTTGAAATTCAATCCTTCCATGAAAGTGATGGTGGCGCTGCCCGAGGCTATCAACCTGTTTTCCTTCGTGCGGTCGTCCTTTCCGTTTTCGAGTTCTTCGACAGGGTTGGTGATGTTTTGCCCGAAGAATGTGCGGTTATACAATCCTTCCCCGTTGAAAACAGGCACGGCGGTCGGTAAATTGACAACCGCCAGCACAACGCCTCCGCGATTGGAGCCCTGTCCGGTGGTAATGCCGTTGTTGGTATTGTCCGAATACGCAATGTTTGCGTTTATATTCAGCCATTTACGCACGTTGCTTTCGATATTGGCGCGGAAATTGTAGCGTTTGAAGAAGGCGGCGTTCAAAACGCCTTTTTCGTCCAAATAGCCGCCCGAAAGGAAATAGCGCAATTTATCCGTTCCGTCGGAGACGGAAACCTGATAGTTTTGCGTGATTCCCATCTTGTAAGTTTCATCATACCAGTCGGTTACGTCTTCTGTCCCGGACGGGATGGCGCCCGGTCGGATTTCGTCAATCAATTCCTTGTACTGGGCGGCATTGAGCGACTGAATCATGTTTGAAACCTTGCTCAACGCCAATTGTGAATTGAACGCGATTTTGGCATTTCCCTTCTCGCCCGATTTCGTTGTTACGATAACGACGCCGTTGGCAGCCCGCGAGCCGTAAATGGCTGCGGATGAGGCGTCCTTCAAAATCTGGATGGACGAAATGTCGTTCGGAGCCAGGAACTTCATATTGTCAACAGGCACGCCGTCAACGACGTAGAGCGGCTCGTTGCTCCCGTTGAATGAAGTTGTTCCGCGCACGCGGATGACCGTTTCGCCGCCCGGAGCGCCGTTGGGCTGAATGACCTGCACGCCGGCGGCTTTTCCCTGAATTGCCTGCCCGGCAGAAACAATCGGACGTTCGTCCAGGTCTTTGGTTGATACGGTGGAAACCGCCGTCGTAACGTCTTTACGCTTGACGCTTCCATAGCCGATTACGACCACTTCATTGAGCAAATTGTCCTGTTCCTTCATAACGACCGACATGTTGTCCGTCGCCGTCAGTTCTAGCGTTTCGTAGCCGATGTACGAAAACCGGAGAACGGCATTTTCAGGAACGGAGAGAACGAAATTCCCATCCACGTCGGTCGCTACACCGTTTCCTGTTCCTACCTGCAATACTGCAACCCCGATAAGCGCTTCACCGGATTCATCGCTGACTTTACCTTTGATTTGGGTTTGTCCGAACATCATACTTGATACCGAAAACAAACCAACGATTAAAAGAGTCAATTTCTTCATAGTACTTTTACATTTTATGTTTAAATTTGATTTAACTTTCCTCATAATAATAATTGTATAAATAAAACGTTCCTTTATTTTATACAATCCGTCTTTTATCCTGCAAATTTAGGCAAAAAAAACGGACGAAATTTCCGCCGTGATAAAAAAGTAGTGATGATTTATCATAAATTTATGATATACAATCATATAATAAATGAAAAAATGCAAAAAAAGTAGTACGGAAAGAGTGCGTTTTATTTTTTCACGCCTATCTTCATGATGTATCCTTCAAATTGTTCCCGGGGAACAGTCGCGTTGTTGCGGGCTTTTACCCTGTAATTGTAAATGGTGCTGATGGAATAGCGCA
>JAITMT010000306.1 GCA_031277235.1 Tannerella sp. | reverse complement strand
GAAGATGATAATAACGGGCAGAACTACGGGAATGGAGGCGCTGCCGGAACTTCCGTTTCTCTAAAATCGTCTTCGCCGATCACTGTCGGTATGATGACGGATTATGACATGCTCGGCGTAGCTGACTATATGGCAACAGCGGCGGCAAACGCTTCGCAAACAACATTTGGATCTGCAATGACACATGGTGCTATTGTGCAGGACGACGGTTCGATGGACTTTTCGAAAGCAGACGCCATGGTAACATGGGCGAAAAACAACGGATTGGGCGTATTGGGTCGTACCCTGGTATGGCATAAAAACCAGAACGCCACCTATCTGGGAACAGTAGCTGCGCCTCCGGTTTCCGAATTTCTCGGTCCCAACCTCATACCGAATCCTGCAATGGATGAAAACATAGATGGCTGGTCGCAAATGAATCCCAATCCGACAGGCGGTTGCGGTCTCCGTATTGCTCAGGGAGAAGGGCGCAACGGTACACAAGGTTTGCATGTGGACGGAACCTGTGAGGCAGTTACACTCAATGACTATTGGAGAGTGCAGGTAGCCGCACCTACTGCAACCGCCAAGATGGAAGCAGGCAGCAATTACCGCATAGAATTTTGGATTAAAGCGAAAGTTGCAGGACCTGTTCAGTTTGAGATACGCGGAGGAGCGACGGAAGGAGATCTGGTACGGTATATAGCGCCCATTGATGTAGGAACCGATTGGACAAAAATAACCATAGACCATACGGCATTAGGTACTGAAACCGGTGTTTTCACCTTTGACCTGAACAACGCCAATCATACCGAATACTGGATTGACGATATGGCGGTATATCAGGTATCGGATACTCCGCTCAATATGGCTGTAAATCCTGCGATGGATGACAATATAGACGGTTGGTCGCAGATGAATCCCAATTCGGGAGGCGCTTGTGGTCTCCGTATCGCTCAGGATGAAGGGCGAAACGGCACTAAGGGCATATACGTGGATGGAACTTGTGATGCCATTACACTCAATGATTATTGGAGAGTACAGATAGCAACCAATTTTTCAGGAAAAATGACAGCAGGCGTGGACTATATCTTCGAATTTTGGATAAAGTCATTGGTAGCAGGCACGGTTCAATTTGAAATACGCGGAGGAAATACGGAAGGTGACTTGGTTAGGTACGTATTATTCGACGTAACTGCCGACTGGACAAAGGTAACCATTATGCATACGGCATTGGGTACCGAAACCGGTGTTATTACTTTCGACTTGAACAATGCCAATCATACCAAATACTGGATTGACGATGTTTCGGTAAAACAGTATGTAGCAGGTGGCACGGGCGAAATTACCGACGAAGACAGGGCTAAGGTAGATAATGCCATGCGTATCTGGATTACGGACTGTATCAATCATTTCAAGGGAGATGTACATGCGTGGGACGTCGTAAACGAGCCGATGGCTGACGGTAACAGCGGATTGCGTACAAGTGCCAATACAAACACGGAAGGAGCAACGGATATTTTCTTCTGGTCTGACTTCCTGGGACGCGATTACGCACTGAAGGCTTTCCAATATGCCGCAGCGGCAGATCCCAACGCCTTGCTCTTTATCAATGACAATAATCTGGAATCGAATTCCGCAAAACTGGATTCGCTCATAGCCTACGTAAACGAACTCAAGGCGAAAGGCGCCAAGATTGACGGTATCGGCACGGCAATGCACGTCAATATTGCCACGTCAAAGACGGGAATTGACTATATGTTCCAAAAACTTGCCGCTACAGGCTTAAAGATACGGATTTCCGAACTGGACGTAACGTGCAATAACGTAAGAGGTTTTGTATTGACCCCCCAGGTATTGGACTATCAAGCGGCAACCTACCACGATGTAGTTGTTTCTTACCTGCAAAATATACCGGCGGCTCAACGACAGGACATCACAGTTTGGGGCGTGGACGATGCAAACAGTTGGCTCTATAACGATGGCACGGACTTCCCGTTGCTGTTTGACGGGAACTATGTTACAAAACCGGCATTTGACGGCTTTTTACAGGGTTTGAAAGGACAATAACAGTTGATTGAGAGTTGAGAGTTATGTCTCAACTCTCAATTTACTTGATATCCAAATTCATGAACTGATAATCCGAAAAATGCAGACGTCCGGTTTACGGAAACAATGCAGATTATTTTATAAAAGTTCGCATACAGTATTTAGATGAATATCAAAAAAATAATCATATCATTCACTCTTTTAAGCATTCTCCTGTCGGCAGAAGCACAGAGAGACATAAATTTCGATTTCGACTGGAAATTTATCATGGAGGACAACCAATCGTTTGCCGAACCGGAATATGCCGATGAACACTGGGAAGACGTGCAGTTACCCCACGACTGGAATATAAAAATGAAGTTCGACAGGGCAGCCGTCGGCGGAGGGTCGGCGGCTTACCTGCCCGGAACCATTGGCTGGTATCGCAAGCATTTTACCGTGCCCGGAAGTTATGCGGGAAAACACGTTTCCATCCTGTTTGACGGGATATTTCATCAAAGCGACATCTATATCAATGGTCATCATCTCGGTTTTCGTCCGTACGGTTTTTGCAGCATCGAATATGATTTGACGCCGTATCTAAAAATCGGGGCGGAGAATGTGATGGCGGTACGGGTGGATTGCACCGGCGACCGTCCGCGATGGTATGCAGGTTCCGGCATCTACCGTCAGGCATGGCTGAATGCGGTTAATCCCGTACATGTGGCAACGTATGGAACCTCCGTTACAACGCCGGTCGTTACCGACGCGAAGGCGGAAATCCAAATTGTTTCCACCCTGAAAAACACAAACAGTAAACAACAGAATATCAGCATTTCGCAACGGATATTGGACCCTAACGGAAAACAGGCGGGTCAAACCGTAACGGACAAATTAACAATGGGCGCCAATTCCGTATCGGAAGTCCGTCAACTCGTCTCGCTGCCTTCGCCGCAACGTTGGGACATTGAAAATCCTGTAATGTACACCGCCGAAACCACGGTAAAAGTGAACAGCAAAATCGTGGATGTTTATACTTCGCCTTTCGGCATTCGCACTTTCAAATTCGACAGGGACAAGGGATTTTTCCTGAACGGTAAACCGGTAAAAATGAAGGGAATGTGTCTGCACGAAGATGCGGGTTCCCTGGGGGTTGCAGTTCCCGTACGCGCCAATGAACGCCGTTTGGAAATATTGAAGGAATATGGCTGTAACGCGATTCGCTGCGCTCACAACCAGCCCTCGAAAGCATTTCTTGACCTGTGCGACCGCATGGGGTTTCTTGTGATTGACGAGGCTTTCGACAAATGGAAATCGGGATATTATGAAAAATATTTTGACGAATGGTGGGAAAAGGATTTGGAAAACATGCTTCTCCGGGACCGCAACCATCCGTCTATTATACTCTGGAGCATCGGCAACGAAGTGCAGGAAGCATGGGACGAAAGCGACGCTGGCGTGGAACGTGCCGGCATGTTGCAGGATTTTGTCCACCGGACAGAACCGACCCGCCCGGTTACCATGGCGGTACAAAACAACCATCAGGGCAAAATAGCGGGCGTAACGGATGTTATCGGATATAACTATCTGGAAGCAAGAATGTTGGGAGACAGGACAAGATATCCCGAACGCATCTACCTGATTTCCGAAAAACTGCCCTATTATAGCGGAGAAGAAGGAAACATACGCAGTTATGATACGAACAATCCGTGGAATATCACGGCGGAACATGACTGGATTGCCGGTGGATTCATCTGGTCGGGCGTTGATTACCTGGGAGAAGCCGGCTGGCCCGGCAAGGGATGGTCGAACGGACTGTTTGACATAACCATGGTCGAAAAGCCCCGTGCAGCCTTCCATCGCGCCATGTGGAACAGGGAACCGGTGGTTCGGATAGCCGTAAAAGACAACGCACTGGATATTGAGCCGGGACGGGATTTGTGGCAATGGCCCCGTCTGGCTGCCCACTGGAATTTCCCCCAATACAACGGACTGATTTTGGAAGTGCTTACCGTCACAAATTGTGAGGAAATAGAATTGTACCGGGTCGTCAACGGGGATACTACATTGATGGGACGCAAAAAAACAGCCGATTTCCCCAACCATACCATCGTGTGGAACGTGCCTTATACACCCGGAACATTGATTGCCAAAGGATATAACCGCAATGAAAAAGTAGCCAGATATTCGCTGACTACTTCAAAAAATACGTATCGGGCTGTGCTTGCGGCTGACCGTTCGACGATAAAAGCAGACGGGCAGGATTTGTCGCATATCGCCGTTCATCTGGAAGATGAGGACGGAAACAGCGTGCAAACCGACGACCGAAAACTGACCGTTACGGTGGAAGGAGAAGGTAAATTTCTCGGACTTGACAACGGAGATTTGCGCCGGGAAGAAACTTTCGCCGGAAACCGGTTGAAAACTTACTTCGGCAGGGCGCTCATAATCGTACAGTCTAACAGAAAGCCCGGACAGATAAAAGTGAATGTAACCATGGAAGGTTCCGATGAAACCTATAGTGTGGATATAGCAAGCAAATAAGTTTCAATAATATAAATCATAACAAAAGAAAAGAAAGCAATGAAATTATCAACAAAAATCTTAACAACAATCTCTTCCGCCGCCTTGGTGGCATGTCTGTCCTTCACGAAAGGAGAAAACGACGTATGCACGCAAACGGGAGAATTAAGTAAAACCGCGCCGGGCGTACAGGTCTTCACCAGCAATTCGGACGGAGACGTGCCGCTTGCCGGCTCCCCCTACGGCTACGAAATGTGGACGGAAGGCGGAAACAACAATACGCTTACGTGGTTCGGACCCGACCAGGGAGGCGGAGCCGCGTTCCGGACGGAATGGAACCAGCCGCATATTTATCTGGGTCGCGTGGGATACTTCTGGGACGAAGACAAGCCCTACACCGAATACAAAAACATTTACTGCGATTTCAACTACACGCGGTCGGGCAGAAATACAGCCGGAGGACACTCCTACATTGGAATTTATGGCTGGACGCGGGATCCCCTCACGGAATATTATATCGTGGAAGACTGGTACGGCAACGAGCGCCGCTCCGACACCCTGCCCGTTGATACGAACACCACTCGAGGAAAAATTGTTGGCAATTTCACCGTGGACGGCGCCGTTTACGACATCGTCGTGAACACCAGAATCGAACAGCCCTCCATTGACGGGCGAACCACGTTCTATCAAATTTTCAGCATCCGCCAAACGCCGCGTCAATGCGGAACCATCTCGGTTACCGAACATTTCAAGAAGTGGAAGGAACTCGAACTGCCGCTGGGCGACAGAATGTATGAATGTAAATTCTTGGTCGAAGCAGGCAGCGGCACAGGCTGGTTCGAAGCGTCATACCTTACATTCACGCAGGAAGACCTGCCGTGCAATAAATAACAAACTCAACTCTAACAGGGTTCAAAACCCTGTTAGAGTTAGAAAAAGACAAACAATATTACCAATTTCAAAATTAAAATATATAAATTATGAATAATATCACTACCGGACAAAAAGGTTTCTACAAACTGTCGTGGCTGCAACGCATCGGTTTCGGCTCCGGCGACCTGGCGCAAAACCTCATTTATCAGACAGTTGCGCAATACTTGTTAATTTTCTATACCAATGTTTACGGGCTTCATCCCGCTACGGCTGCGTTCATGTTTCTGGTCGTCCGCATTGTTGATGTGCTTTGGGACCCGATTGTAGGCGCGTTTGTAGATAAAAGAAACCCGAAACTCGGCAAATATCGCTCCTATCTGATTTTGGGCGGCATTCCGCTGACGGCTTTTGCGATTCTCTGTTTTTGGAACGGATTTTCAGGCTCGCTGCTGTATGCCTACATTACATACGTCGGATTATCCATGTGTTACACGCTGGTGAATGTGCCCTACGGCGCGTTGAACGCCTCGCTGACCAGAGATACCGACGAAATCACGAAACTCACTTCCACGCGCATGTTTCTTGCCAATCTGGGCGGTCTGGCGGTTGCTTACGGCATTCCGACCATTGTGCAATATCTTTCTCCCGACGGAAAAATGAACTCCTCGCAAGCGGGAAATGCGTGGTTTATCACGATGACGGTTTATGCGCTGGCAGGCTTGGTACTGCTGATTTTCAGTTATTTTCAGACGAAAGAGCGCGTTGTGATGGAAGAAGACAAAACTTCGCAGGTAAAAGCGTCCGATTTGTGGACAGAGTTTACGCGCAACCGTCCGCTGCGCATTTTGGCATTTTTCTTTATCACCGCTTTTGCCATGATGGCAATCGGAAATTCCGCGGGCGTCTATTACATGACCTACAACGTAAATGCACCCCAATTTACAAACCTGTTTCAAGGCTTGGGTTCCGTTCCCGCCTTTATTTTCATGCCGTTGGTACCGGCGATTAAGCGAGCCATCGGGAAAAAACAGATGTTTTACGCCTTTCTTTCCATCGCAATTCTTGGCATGGTGTTGCTGTACATTATTTCGGTGATGCCCGCGTTGAAATCGCAAATCTGGCTCATTATGACCGCTCAATTCGTGAAATCTACCGGAATCATCGTTGCCACAGGCTATATGTGGGCGCTGGTTCCCGAAGTCATTTCCTACGGCGAACATACGCACGGAAGACGGATTTCGGGTATCGTAAACGCTCTGACCGGAATATTTTACAAGGCAGGTATGGCTCTGGGCGGCTTTGTACCCGGCATGGTGCTGGCTTTCGTGCATTTCGACGAAAAGAATACCACGACCCAATCGGTTTTTGCCCAACAGGGCATTCTGTGGTTAGTCTGCGTAATTCCCGCCATCCTGCTCGCGCTGGCAATGTTCATCATCTCCAAATACGAACTCGAAGACGAAGTCATCGACAAAATCAACCGGGAAATCGAAGAAAGGCAACTGTAAACTGTGATTTTTGTGATTCTTTATGATTTATTTGATTTAAAGAATGTTCAGTATGATTGATTTGCAATATAAATATTCGGAATTAACGTCTCAAATAATCGGATGTGCCATGACCGTGCATAAAACGCTTGGAAGTGGATTTTATGAAGTTATTTATCAAAGAGCATTGGAAATAGAATTTCAGACAGAAAGAGTTCCATACAAAAGAGAATTTGAAATGCCAATATTTTACAGGGAAATACGCATCGGAACAAAGCGTGTGGATTTCCTTGTAAATGAAGTCATTGCCGTAGAATTGAAAGCATTAAAAGAATTGGAGCCGATCAATCTGACACAGGCAATGAACCATTTGGAAGCCTATAATTTAGAAATAGGACTACTCATCAATTTCGGAGAAATGAGTTTAAAATTTCACCGCTTGACCAACAAAAAATACCGTTCAAAGTAACTAAATAATCATAATAATCACAAACAATCAAAAAAATCCCAGTTAAATAAATAAAAAAATGAACAAAGCAAAGTATTTATTCCCCCAAGATTTTATGGCAGACCCCTCTGCCCACGTTTTCAACGGCAAAATTTACATCTATCCCTCGCACGATTGGGATAGCGGCATTGAAGAAAACGACAATGGCGACCATTTCGACATGTGCGACTATCACGCATTTTCCATTGAAGACGTCGAAAACGGCGAAGTAACCGACCATGGCGTGATCCTCTCGGTCGAAACCATTCCCTGGTCGGGCAGGCAATTGTGGGACAGCGACGTAGCCCGCAAGGACGGCAAATATTACCTCTATTTCTCGCTCAAGGATAAAAACGACATTTTTCGGCTCGGCGTTGCCGTCAGCGACACGCCCGAAGGACCGTTCATCGCCCGCGAGCATCCCATCAAAGGCAGTTACAGCATAGATCCGTGCGTTTTTGAGGAGAACGGCGAATACTACCTCTATTTCGGTGGCATCTGGGGCGGTCAGTTACAGCGTTACCGTAACAATAAAGCCCTTGAAAATCCGCATCTTCCACCCGATGGCGAGCCTGCGCTGTGCGCCAAGGTAGCCCGTTTGAGCGCCGACATGTGCGAATTTGCCGAAGAACCCCGCGACGTCGTCATTCTCGATGAAAACGGCAAACCGCTCTTGCAGGGCGACACGAAACGCCGATTCTTCGAGGCTTCGTGGATGCACAAATACAACGGCAAATATTATTTCACGTACTCGACGGGCGATACGCACCTGCTTTGTTACGCCATCGGAGACAATCCCTGCGGACCGTTCACCTATAAAGGCGTGATACTGACGCCCGTAGTAGGTTGGACAACGCATCACAGCATCGTGGAATACAGGGGAAAATGGTATCTTTTCCACCACGACAGCGTGCCGTCGGGCGGTCGAACGTGGCTCCGCAGCATGAAAGTGGTCGAATTGGAATACAATCCCGACGGAACGATCAAAACCATCGAAGGGAAATAAAAAGTCTGTAATAAACCGCGTCTCAACGATGAAATGTTACATCTTCCTTTACGGTCGGTAAACATTTCCAAACCTCATTTTCACCTAATTTTAACAACGAAACAACCTCAGTAGCAGAAAATGAGATTCAGGCAAAAACCTCATTACCTCATTCTTAATTGCCGGAATGAGGTAATGAGGTTCTTTTGCTTGAAAAATCAGGTTGCAGGATCGGAACTTGGCAACGTGACCCTACCCGATTCTTCCCCGCAAATCCCCGACTAAACGGCTTGCACCGATGCGGAACAGGTCTTTGTTCAGCCATTCCCTGCCAAGTATTTCCTTCACAATCGTGTAATATTTCACGGCGTCTTCGGCTGTACGGATACCGCCTGCCGCCTTGA